>NZ_PYQM01000060.1:0-16365 GCF_003027595.1 Escherichia sp. 20412-1
GGCCTACAGCCGTTGCCGAATGTAGGCCGGATAAGGTGTTTACGCCGCATCCGGCAATCAACGCCAGATGCGTCGCTGTCGCGTCTTATCAGGCCTACAGCCGTTGCCGAATGTAGGCCGGATAAGGCGTTTACGCCGCATCCGGCAATCAACGCCAGATGCGTCGCTGTCGCGTCTTATCAGGCCTACAGCCGTTGCTGAATGTAGGCCGGATCGCATCAGGCAATTGTGGGTTACGATGGCATCGCGATAGCCTGCTTCTCTTCAAGCAGCTTCTCGACCACGCCAGGATCGGCAAGCGTCGAGGTATCGCCCAGGTTGCTGGTATCGCCCGCCGCAATTTTGCGCAAAATACGGCGCATAATTTTGCCGGAGCGGGTTTTAGGCAGGGAGTCGGTCCAGTGCAGCACGTCTGGCGTCGCCAGCGGGCCAATCTCTTTACGCACCCAGTTGCGGACTTCTGCGTACAGTTCTGGTGACGGTTCCTCCCCGTGATTAAGCGTGACGTAGGCGTAAATCGCCTGGCCTTTAATATTGTGCGGAATACCGACCACCGCGGCTTCGGCTATCTTCGGATGCGAAACCAGCGCCGATTCAATCTCCGCAGTCCCCAGACGGTGACCAGAAACGTTCAGTACATCGTCCACACGCCCGGTGATCCAGTAATAACCATCTTCATCACGACGCGCGCCGTCGCCGCTGAAATACATATTTTTGAAGGTGGAGAAATAGGTCTGTTCAAAACGTTCATGATCGCCAAACAGCGTACGCGCCTGGCCCGGCCAGGAGTCAGTCATCACCAGGCTGCCTTCGGTCGCGCCCTCCAGCGGATTGCCTTCATTATCTACCAGTGCCGGTTGCACACCGAAGAACGGACGCGTTGCCGAACCGGCTTTCAGTTCGGTAGCGCCAGGAAGTGGGGTAATCATGAAACCGCCGGTTTCGGTCTGCCACCATGTGTCGACCACCGGGCATTTCTCGTTGCCGATCTTCTTCCAGTACCACTCCCACGCTTCCGGGTTTATTGGCTCGCCTACTGAACCGAGAATGCGCAGCGACGAACGGTCGGTGCCTTCAATCGCTTTATCGCCTTCCGCCATCAGTGCGCGAATGGCTGTTGGCGCGGTATAGAGAATATTGACCTGATGCTTATCCACCACTTGCGCCATACGGGCAGGCGTCGGCCAGTTTGGCACACCTTCAAACATCAGCGTGGTCGCGCCGCAGGCCAGCGGGCCGTACAGCAAATAACTGTGCCCGGTAACCCAGCCCACATCGGCGGTACACCAGTAGATATCACCCGGATGATAATCAAAGACGTATTTAAAGGTGAGCGCCGCGTAAACCAGATAACCGCCGGTAGTGTGCAGCACGCCTTTCGGTTTTCCGGTAGAACCGGAGGTATAAAGAATAAACAGAGGATCTTCGGCGTTGACCTCTTCCGGCTGGTGCTGATCGCTGGCTTGCTCAACCAGGTCGTGCCACCACAGGTCGCGGCCTTCCTGCCAGCCGATTTTTCCGCCAGTACGCTTCAGTACAATGACATGTTCAACGCTGGTGACATTCGGGTTTTTCAGTGCGTCATCAACGTTTTTCTTCAGCGGAATGCTGCGCCCGGCACGCACGCCTTCATCAGAGGTGATCACCAGTCGTGAGTTAGAGTCGATAATGCGCCCGGCCACCGCTTCCGGCGAGAAGCCGCCGAAAATCACCGAATGCACCGCGCCAATACGGGCGCAGGCCAGCATTGCGACCGCAGCTTCCGGCACCATTGGCATATAAATCGCCACAACATCGCCTTTTTTAATGCCCAGCCCGAGCAGGGTATTGGCGAAGCGGCAAACGTCGCGATGCAGCTCTTTATAGCTGATATGTTTGCTCTGGCTGGCGTCGTCGCCTTCCCAGATGATGGCGGTACGATTGCCGTTTTCTTGTAAATGGCGATCAAGGCAGTTTGCCGCCAGATTCAGCGTGCCGTCTTCGTACCATTTAATCGAGACGTTACCCGGGGCAAAGGAGGTGTTTTTCACCTTCTGGTACGGTTTGATCCAGTCGAGAATTTTTCCCTGTTCGCCCCAAAAAGTATCTGGTGCGTTAATGGATTGTTGGTACATCGCCTCATACTGCTGAGGGTTTATCAGGCAATGGTCTGCGATGTTGGCAGGAATAGTGTGTTTGTGAATTTGACTCATGCTTTTGTTCTCCTTGTAGAATGTTAATAATATGTGGCATAAGCGTTAAATGTAGGGGTATTGGTAGTTTTGTTTAGTATTTGGGCGGCAGATCACGCAAAAGCAGAATAGTGCAAATAAACGGCAGGGTATTTTTGAAGGTCACTAACAAAAGTTGATTAATTCTTTGAGGAACATGCAGTTATGCATACCGTTGGAAACGGGAAAAATACCGACTAACTCTAAAGTGGTATTTTACATGCACTTACAATTGATTAAAGACAACATTCAGAGTGTGGTTATTTGTTACACATAGGG
The DNA here is from genome assembly GCF_003027595.1 of Escherichia sp. 20412-1. Taxonomy (NCBI): domain Bacteria; kingdom Pseudomonadati; phylum Pseudomonadota; class Gammaproteobacteria; order Enterobacterales; family Enterobacteriaceae; genus Escherichia; species Escherichia sp. 20412-1. Next base: position 2,490 of record NZ_PYQM01000060.1, read on the forward strand.
GCGAGCAATGTCATGACAGTGTATGTGCGGTTACTGTTATGAAAAAACAATAAAAACTGCCATTGCCTCAATGGCAAAATTTGGATGAAGCCCCTATGACAAGGATAAAAATAAACGCACGCCGTTTCTTCAGCTTGTTGGTTCCTTTTTTCTTTCTCACTTCTGTTCACGCTGAACAAACGGCCGCTCCCGCGAAACCTGTAACTGTGGAAGCGAAGAATGAAACCTTTGCCCCGCAGCATCCCGATCAATATCTCTCCTGGAAAGCCACCTCGGAACAGTCAGAGCGTGTTGACGCACTGGCGGAAGATCCACGACTGGTGATCCTGTGGGCGGGGTATCCTTTCTCGCGCGATTACAACAAACCGCGCGGTCATGCCTACGCCGTTACCGATGTGCGCGAAACCCTGCGTACCGGTGCGCCGAAAAATGCCGAAGATGGCACGATGCCAATGGCCTGCTGGAGTTGTAAAAGCCCGGACGTGGCGCGTTTGATCCAGAAAGACGGAGAAGATGGTTACTTCCACGGTAAATGGGCGCGCGGGGGCCCGGAAATCGTCAACAACCTGGGCTGCGCTGACTGCCATAACACCGCTTCGCCAGAGTTCGCCAAAGGCAAACCAGAGTTAACTCTTTCCCGTCCGTATGCGGCACGTGCGATGGAAGCCATTGGTAAGCCTTTTGAGAAAGGTGGTCGTTTTGACCAGCAGTCGATGGTCTGCGGTCAGTGCCACGTGGAGTATTACTTTGACGGTAAAGATAAAGCCGTTAAATTCCCGTGGGATAACGGCATGAAAGTCGAAAATATGGAGCAGTATTACGACAAAATTGCCTTCTCCGACTGGACCAACTCCCTGTCGAAAACGCCGATGCTGAAAGCGCAACACCCGGAATATGAAACCTGGACTGCGGGCATTCATGGCAAAAACAACGTGACCTGCATCGACTGTCACATGCCGAAAGTGCAGAACGCGGAAGGCAAACTCTACACCGACCATAAAATTGGCAATCCGTTTGATAACTTCGCCCAGACTTGTGCGAACTGTCATACCCAGGACAAAGCCACGCTGCAAAAAGTGGTCGCGGAGCGTAAACAGTCGATTAATGACCTGAAAATCAAGGTTGAGGATCAACTGGTTCACGCTCACTTCGAAGCGAAAGCGGCACTGGATGCAGGCGCTACGGAAGCCGAGATGAAGCCGATTCAGGACGACATCCGTCATGCCCAGTGGCGTTGGGATCTGGCGATCGCTTCCCACGGCATTCATATGCATGCACCGGAAGAAGGTCTGCGGATGCTCGGCACGGCGATGGATAAAGCCGCTGATGCGCGTACCAAACTGGCGCGCCTGCTGGCGACCAAAGGTATCACCCATGAAATCCAGATCCCGGATATCTCGACCAAAGAGAAAGCCCAGCAGGCAATTGGCCTGAACATGGAACAAATCAAGGCCGAGAAGCAGGACTTTATCAAAACGGTGATCCCGCAGTGGGAAGAGCAGGCACGTAAAAACGGTCTGTTAAGCCAATAACCCCGTTCCGCCTCGCAAGGGGCGGAAAACACAATGGAGTGAATATGAGCGTATTACGTTCGTTATTAACTGCCGGGGTGCTGGCGTCGGGCCTGTTGTGGAGCCTGAACGGAATTACCGCTACCCCTGCAGCGCAGGTATCTGATGATCGCTACGAAGTTACCCAGCAGCGTAACCCGGACGCCGCCTGTCTGGACTGTCATAAGCCAGACACCGAAGGTATGCATGGCAAACATGCTTCCGTTATCAACCCGAATAACAAACTGCCGGTTACCTGCACCAACTGTCACGGCCAGCCGTCGCCGCAACATCGCGAAGGGGTGAAAGATGTGATGCGCTTTAACGAGCCGATGTACAACGTTGGAGAGCAGAACAGTGTCTGTATGTCCTGTCATCTACCGGAACAGTTGCAAAAAGCATTCTGGCCGCACGATGTTCATGTCACTAAAGTGGCGTGCGCCAGTTGTCATTCCCTGCATCCACAGCAAGATACGATGCAGACGTTAAGTGACAAAGGACGGATTAAGATTTGCGTCGATTGCCACAGCGATCAGCGCACCAATCCGAACTTTAACCCGGCGTCTGTTCCGTTGCTTAAGGAGCAGCCATGACCTGGTCTCGTCGCCAGTTTCTCACCGGCGTCGGCGTGCTGGCAGCCGTCAGCGGCACCGCAGGGCGCGTGGTGGCGAAAACGTTGAATATCAATGGCGTGCGTTACGGCATGGTGCATGACGAGTCGTTATGCATCGGTTGTACCGCCTGTATGGATGCTTGTCGGGAAGTGAACAAGGTGCCGGAAGGTGTTTCGCGCCTGACGATTATTCGCAGCGAGCCGCAGGGCGAATTTCCTGATGTGAAATATCGCTTCTTCCGTAAGTCTTGCCAGCACTGTGACCATGCGCCGTGCGTTGACGTCTGCCCGACCGGTGCATCTTTTCGCGATGCCGCCAGCGGGATTGTCGATGTTAATCCGGATCTCTGCGTCGGTTGTCAGTACTGCATCGCCGCCTGTCCGTACCGCGTGCGCTTTATCCATCCGGTTACGAAGACCGCGGACAAATGCGACTTCTGCCGTAAGACCAATTTGCAGGCCGGTAAGCTGCCCGCGTGCGTTGAGGCTTGCCCGACGAAGGCGCTGACATTTGGCAATCTGGATGATCCCAACAGTGAAATTTCAAAACTGCTGCGCCAGAAAACCACTTACCGCTACAAGCTGGCGCTGGGAACCAAGCCGAAGCTGTACCGCGTGCCGTTTAAATACGGGGAGGTAAGCCAATGACTCAGGCTTCCGCATTTCATTTTGAATCGCTGGTGTGGGACTGGCCGATTGCCATCTATCTGTTTTTAGTGGGAATTTCTGCGGGGTTGGTGACGCTGGCTGTGTTGCTGCGTCGTTTCTATCCACAGGTGGGCGGTGCAGACAGTACGTTGCTGCGTACCACGCTGTTTGTCGGGCCTGGCGCGGTGATCCTCGGTTTGTTGATCCTCGTCTTCCACCTGACGAAGCCGTGGACCTTCTGGAAACTGATGTTCCACTACAGTTTTACCTCGGTGATGTCGATGGGGGTGATGCTGTTTCAGCTCTACATGGTGGTGCTGGTGCTGTGGCTGGCGAAAATCTTTGAACAAGATTTGCTTGCCCTGCAACAACGCTGGTTGCCGAAGTTGGGGATCGTGCAAAAGGTTCTGACCCTGCTGACGCCTGTTCATCGCGGGCTGGAAACGCTGATGCTGGTGCTGGCGGTGTTGCTGGGGGCTTATACCGGTTTTCTGCTGTCGGCGCTGAAATCGTATCCGTTCCTCAATAACCCGATTCTGCCGGTGCTGTTCCTGTTCTCCGGCATCTCGTCCGGTGCGGCAGTGGCGCTGATCGCCATGGCGATACGCCAGCGCAATAACCTGCATTCCACGGAAGCGCACTTTGTTCACCGTATGGAAATACCCGTTGTATGGGGTGAAATCTTCCTGCTGGTGGCGTTTTTCGTCGGTCTGGCGTTGGGCGATGACGGTAAAGTGCGGGCGCTGGTGGCAGCATTGGGCGGCGGTTTCTGGACAGGGTGGTTCTGGCTTGGCGTTGTCGGGCTGGGGCTGATTGTGCCAATGCTGCTCAAACCGTGGGTGAATCGCAGTTCCGGCATTCCCGCCGTGCTGGCGGCGTGTGGAGCCAGCCTGATCGGTGTGTTGATGCTGCGCTTTTTCATTCTCTACGCTGGGCAGTTGACGGTGGCGTAGGCCAGAAAAGAGGTGGTTTCTGGACGTATTCCTTCCTGAAGTCGGTTTTCTGGCGTTGTTGTTAAGTCTCGGGGTCAACGTGTTGACCCCGTTGACGACCTTCGTGGGTGTGCGACTGCGCTGGCCTGCTATGATGCGGCTCACCAGCATCGGCACTCTGGCACAGTTCGCGCTCCTGCTGCTTGCCTTTGGCGTACTGACGTATTGTTTTCTCACCAGCGATTTCTCGGTTATTTATGTCGCTCAACATAGCTACAGTTTGCTGTCGTGGGAACTCAAACTGGCGGCGGTGTGGGGCGGTCATGAAGGTTCGTTGATGCTTTGGGTGCTGTTGCTTTCCGCCTGGAGCGCGCTGTTTGCCTGGCATTATCGGCAGCAAACCGGGTCGCTATTTCCGCTCACGTTAGCCGTTTTATCTCTCATACTCGCCGCGCTGCTGCTGTTTGTGTTGCTGTGGTCTGATCCCTTTGTGCGCATATTCCCACCAGCAATCGAAGGCCGCGATCTCAATCCGATGCTGCAGCATCCAGGTCTTATCTTCCATCCGCCGCTGCTTTATCTCGGCTATGGCGGTTTGATGGTGGCGACGAGTGTGGCGCTGGCGAGTTTACTGCGCGGCGAGTTTGATGCAGCCAGCGCCCGTGTCTGCTGGCGATGGGCGCTGCCGGGGTGGTGTGCATTAACGGCGGGGATCATCCTCGGTTCCTGGTGGGCCTATTGTGAACTGGGTTGGGGCGGCTGGTGGTTCTGGGACCCGGTGGAAAACGCCTCCTTATTACCCTGGCTTTCTGCCACTGCGCTGCTGCACAGTTTGTCTCTGACACGTCGGCAGGGAATTTTCCGCCACTGGTCTCTGTTGCTGGCGATAGTTACGCTGATGCTGTCGCTGCTGGGTACGTTGATTGTTCGTTCCGGCATTCTGGTTTCGGTTCATGCGTTCGCGCTGGATAACGTTCGCGCCGTGCCGCTGTTCAGCCTGTTTGCACTGATTAGCCTTGCGTCTTTGGCGCTGTATAGCTGGCGGGCGCGGGACGGTGGCTCTGCGGTGCGTTTTTCGGGGGTATCGCGGGAAATGTTAATTCTCGCAACGCTGTTACTGTTTTGCGCGGTGCTGCTGATCGTACTGGTGGGAACGCTGTATCCGATGATTTACGGCCTGCTGGGCTGGGGGCGTCTCTCCGTTGGTGCGCCGTATTTTAATCGCGCGACATTACCGTTTGGTTTGTTGATGCTGGTGGTGATTGTGCTGGCGACGTATGTCTCTGGCAAACGTGCACCGCTTCCGGCGCTGCTGGCACATTCTGGCGTACTGTTATTTGCCGCCGGGATCGTGGTTTCCAGCATTAGCCGTCAGGAGATCAGCCTGAATTTACAGCCGGGTCAGCAGGTGACGCTGGCGGGTTACACCTTCCGTTTTGAACGCCTCGATCTGCAAGCCAAAGGCAATTACACCAGCGAAAAAGCGGTAGTGGCGCTGTTTGACCATCAGCAACGTATTGGTGAACTGACGCCGGAGCGGCGTTTTTATGAAGCGCGCCGTCAGCAAATGATGGAGCCGTCTATTTGCTGGAACGGCATCCATGACTGGTATGCAGTGATGGGGGAGAAAACCGGGCCAGATCGATACGCTTTTCGTTTGTATGTACAAAGCGGCGTGCGCTGGATCTGGGGGGGAGGGTTGTTGATGATTGCGGGTGCATTGCTAAGCGGATGGCGGGGGAGAAATCGCGATGAATAAATTGCTTCTCACGTTACTGTTGATATTTGCCTGTTTTGCACACGCCCAGGTCGTAGACACCTGGCAATTCGCCAATCTGCAACAACAGGAACAGGCGTTAAATATTGCCAGTCAGTTACGTTGCCCGCAGTGTCAGAATCAGAACTTACTGGAATCCAACGCGCCGGTGGCAGTCAGTATGCGTCATCAGGTTTACAAGATGGTGGCGGAGGGGAAAAGCAAAGCTGAGATTGTCGGCTGGATGACCGAACGCTACGGTGATTTTGTCCGCTATAACCCACCGCTGACCAGCCAGACGCTGCTCCTGTGGGCGCTGCCAGTGGTGTTGTTACTGCTGATGGCGCTGATCCTCTGGCGGGTGAGGGGGAAACGATGAAACAGCCTCAAGTGCCGGTAAAAACGCTGGTGGCACTGGCGGTTGTGATGGCGCTGCTCTGTATCGGCGGTTATCTGTTAAGTCCGAAATGGCAGGCGGCACGTGCGGAGTATCTGCGCCAGCGCGATCCGTTACATCAGTTTACCAGCCAGCAAACACCGGAGACACAGCTTCAGGCATTGCAGGATAAAATTCGCGCCAACCCGCAAAATAGCGAACAGTGGGCGCTGCTGGGCGAGTATTACCTGTGGCAAAACGATTACAGTAATTCGCTGCTGGCGTACCGTCAGGCGCTGCGACTGCGCGGTGAGAACGCTGAACTGTACGCGGCGCTGGCGACGGTGCTTTATTACCAGGCCAGCCAGCATATGACCGCCCAGGCTCGTGCGATGATCGACAAAGCCCTGGCGCTGGACGAAAACGAAATCACCGCCCTGATGCTGCTGGCTTCTGATGCGTTTATGCAGGCGAACTACGCGCAATCCATCGAACTATGGCAAAAAGTGATGGATCTCAACTCACCCAGGGTAAACCGGACACAGTTGGTTGAGTCGATTAATATGGCAAAACTGCTGCAGCGGCGATCGGATTAATCATCCGGAGCTGAAGATTATGTTATTGGGTTGCGTAAAAATTAACCAAATGAACGCATTCAGAAAATAATCACTAATCAGTATTATTGCAAATTAAACAAATAAAAATCTTTCCATAACAAATGGTTATGCATTAATCTTGCCATAAACTCGCGTTATTATGCATTAATGCAGCGAAAAGCTCTGTTGTTAAAGGGTTGCGCAACATACCGCGCAAATGATACTGATCATAAGCGTTAAAAAAATCTACAAACCAACGCAACACAATTCATGCCCTGGCAGTATGTCACGTTCTCACGTTTTTGAACGGGAGAGCGGCGCTCCATTGAGGAAGTTATTCTGATGAAAAATATAAAATTCAGCCTGGCCTGGCAGATTCTGTTTGCTATGGTGCTGGGCATTCTCCTGGGAAGTTACCTGCACTACCATAGCGACAGCCGCGAATGGCTGGTCGTCAATTTGCTCTCTCCGGCGGGTGATATTTTTATCCACCTGATCAAAATGATTGTTGTGCCGATTGTTATCTCCACGCTGGTTGTTGGGATTGCAGGTGTTGGTGATGCTAAACAACTCGGACGAATTGGCGCGAAAACCATTATCTACTTCGAGGTGATCACCACCGTCGCTATCATTCTGGGGATCACTCTGGCGAACGTCTTCCAGCCCGGTTCCGGGGTGGATATGTCGCAGTTGGCGACTGTCGATATTTCGAAATATCAGAGCACCACGGAAGCGGTACAAAGCAGTTCCCACGGCATAATGGGCACTATTTTGTCGCTGGTGCCGACGAACATTGTGGCGTCGATGGCGAAAGGCGAAATGCTGCCGATCATCTTCTTCTCGGTGTTGTTTGGTCTGGGACTTTCCTCCCTACCCGCGACGCATCGTGAACCGTTGGTGACCGTGTTCCGCTCCATCTCCGAAACCATGTTTAAAGTGACTCACATGGTGATGCGTTACGCGCCGATTGGTGTGTTTGCGTTGATTGCGGTGACAGTAGCTAACTTTGGTTTTTCTTCTCTGTGGCCGCTGGCGAAACTGGTGCTGCTGGTGCATTTTGCCATTCTGTTCTTTGCGCTGGTGGTGTTGGGAATTGTGGCGCGCCTGTGCGGGTTAAGCGTCTGGATCCTGATTCGTATTCTGAAAGACGAGCTGATTCTGGCGTACTCCACTGCCAGCTCTGAAAGTGTGCTGCCGCGGATTATCGAGAAGATGGAAGCCTACGGCGCACCAGCGTCAATCACCAGTTTCGTGGTGCCAACTGGTTACTCCTTTAACCTTGATGGTTCGACGCTGTATCAAAGTATTGCCGCTATCTTCATCGCCCAGTTGTATGGCATTGACTTGTCCATCTGGCAGGAAATCATTCTGGTACTGACGCTGATGGTGACCTCGAAAGGGATTGCTGGCGTGCCGGGCGTGTCGTTTGTGGTGCTGCTGGCAACGCTGGGTAGCGTGGGGATCCCGCTGGAAGGCCTGGCGTTTATTGCCGGTGTTGACCGTATCCTCGATATGGCGCGTACTGCGCTGAACGTGGTGGGTAATGCGCTGGCGGTGCTGGTAATTGCCAAGTGGGAACACAAATTTGACCGCAAAAAGGCGATGGCCTACGAGCGTGAAGTGCTGGGCAAATTTGATAAGACTGCGGATCAGTAATTGAAGATTGCCGGGAAGTTATATCCACCCGGCAATGTGTGGATGCCTGATGCGACGCTTACCGCGTCTTATCAGGCCTACGCCAGACTGCACAATAGCCTGATTTAGCGTAATTTTTGTAGGTCGGATAAGGCGTTTACGCCGCATCCGACACCCCAATTTTAGCCATTAGTTAACTTTTCAAATTCTTCACATCCGGTATCAAACCCTTCCATACAGCTCAGGTTCAACCAGTGCAGCGCCTTTTGTTTGTTCTTCTCGATAAAACCTTCTTCACCGTTTAAGAACATCATTCCCGCCCAGTACTCGGAATACCCGGTACGGGAAATGGTAGAGCTACGCTTGAAATACCAGGTTGCTTTGTCATCGTCGGCCTTGATGCCCACGCCGTTGGCGTAAATTAAGCCAAGCAGCATTTGGGCATCAGCGGCGGAGTCGTTCTCCAAATCTTCCGAGGCGTTTTCTAACAGTGAAATCGCTTTCGGATAATCCGGTTTACCTGCCTGGGTATTAACCAGAATATGTGCCAGCGTCACTTCACCTTCTTTACTGCCCGCTTGCGCCGCTTTTTCGGCAAGCACTTTTGCTTGTGGATAGTCCAGACTGACCGGATTAGTGATTTTGATCTGCGCTAACAGCGCGCAGGCATCGGCATCACCGCTGTCAGCGGCTTTCTGTGCCCAATATTCGGCTTTGCTCAAGTCGCCGGAGCTAAACCAGCTATCGGCAAGAAAATATTGTGCGCGTTTATCTCCGGCCTCTGCTGCCTTTACATACTGGCTGCCTGGCTCGGAGTCGTCCGCGTGGGCAAAGAATGTCAAAAATAACATCAAAGTGATAATTTTTTTCATTTTGATAATGAGGTTTGGTAGGGTATAGACAGTATAAAGTGTTCGGATGGACAAAAAAACAACTGTAAAAAGACCTGCAGGCAGAATGATTTAATGCGATGTAAGGATTTTTAATCCATCCGATGCTCACCTTTTTCCAGAGCGTTGCGATCGAAAAATCGCTGAATTTTCCCCCCATCCATCATTGCCGCCCGGTCAGACATGTGCGCGATGACATCTGTATCGTGGCTGACCAGCAGATAGGTCATTTGGTGCTTCCGCTTCAGTTGATTCAACAAATTAAGAATTTCCGCTTGTACCGACATATCCAGTGCTGAGGTGGGTTCATCCAGCAGAAGAAGTTGTGGCCGTAATAATAGGGCGCGAGCAATAACCACACGTTGTCGCTGACCACCGGAAAGTTGATGCGGGTAGCGGCGAGCGGCGTCGGCAGGTAAACCAACTTGTTCCAGTGCGGTATGGACGTGTTTTTCTATTTCACGTTCACCACGGATTTTGAGCGGTTCAGCCAGCGTTCGCCACAACGTATGATTGGGATGCAATGAGGCATAGGGATCCTGAAACACCATTTGCACATTGCGGCGGAGATCGCCCTGAAAACGCATGCCTGGTTTGATGGTGTGCCCAAACAGCGATACCTGGCCGCGCCAGTCGCGCTGTAATCCGGCAATTACGCGCAAAATTGTGGATTTTCCACAGCCTGATTCGCCAATTAAGCTAAATGTTTCTCCGGCATTAACCGAAAAACTGGCGGCTGAAACTGCGGTTTTCTCAGCAAAAGTAACCTGCAAGTGATTAATTTCAACAATCGTCATGGTATTTCTCCGGCGTCATCGCCGTCCTGTCCAGCGTCGGCAGCATCTGTCCGTAAGTTTGCGCACTCGGGCGGCAAGTCCACAGTGTGCGCGTGTAAGGGTGTGTTGCTGTGGGTAGCGCATCGGCGCGCATTTCATCCACCTTACTTCCCTGATACATCACCAGCACCCGGTGGCAAAATTGGGCAACTAATGGCAGGTCGTGACTGATCAGCAGCATCGCCATCTGTCGTTGTTCACACAGGGTCACCAGAAGTTCCAGAATCTGATTGCGCAGGCGAACATCCAGTGCCGATGTTGGCTCATCGGCAATCAATATCCGGGGATTGTTGATGAGCGCAATTGCAATCATCACTCGCTGCCCCATCCCGCCAGAAAGTTCTCGTGGATAGCTTTGCAACACTCGCGTATTAAGGCCGACAGCCTGAATTGCGGTATTTATTTTCTCTTCTTTTTCGCGGCGACTCAGGCGTTGGTGAAGCGTAAGTGCCTCTTCCAGTTGCGCTTTCACAGTTTTCACAGGATTCAGTGCATAACGCGGATCTTGCAATACCATTGCGATATCGTTACCGCGCAGTTGTTGCCATCCACGCGCGTTAAGGGTGAGCGCATCACGACCCAGGATGTTAAGTGTGTCTGCGGTTACCACTCCGGGTTTGCGTACCAGCCCCATCAGGGCGCGGGCGGTCATGGACTTACCCGAACCTGACTCACCGACCAGCGCCAGACGCTCATTGCCTAATGTAAAACTGATATTGTTAACGACCCGGGAACCCGGATAGTCGACACAGAGATTGTTGATACTAAGGCGCGGATCAGTCATGTTGTGGCTCCAGAACATCGCGCAAGCCATCGCCCAGTAGATTAAAGGCCAGGCTGGCAATTAAGATAATTGCGCCGGGCGCGGCGGCAATCCACCATTGATCGAAAATGACCTGCATACCATCAGCGATCATGGCTCCCCATTCCGCCATTGGCGGACGAGCACCAAGACCAAGAAAACCCAGGCCAGCAGCCGCCAGAATGATGCCTGCTAAATCCAGCGCCAGGCGGACAATGGCCGATGGCAGGCACAATGGCAAAATATGACCAATAAGCAGACGCCAGCCGCGGATGCCCATCATCTCTGCAGCAGCAAGATAATCACTGTGTCGTAGACGTTGGATCTCACTGCGCGCCTGACGCGCATAAGCGGGCCAGGTGGTTAACGCCAGCGCCAGCGCGCCGTTAACCAGCCCCGGCCCCAGCATGGCAACGAAAGCAAAGGCCAGAATCAAACGCGGCATTGACATCACCACGTCAGTAAAACGCATCAGCACGCGTTCCAGCCAGCCGCCATAGTATCCGGATAAAATGCCAATCAGCAGGCCGACCGGGAGTGTAATGATGGTCACCAGTGCCACCAGACCCAGCGCTGGTCGGCTGCCGTAGATTAAACGTGAAAGCAGATCTCGCCCGTAACTATCTGTTCCGAGCCAGTGCTGGCTACCCGGCGCTTGTAACCGTGCAGCCGCATCCTGCCAGTTAGGATCGTGAGGAGCCAGCCACGGCGCGAAGAGCGCAATTAGCATCAATAACAGGATAATTATCAAACCGCAGAACGCGGCGGGTGAATGACGCAAACGGCGTAAAAAGAGAAACATCGGCATCAGCGCAACCTCGGATCGGTCAGCCGGACCAGCAGGTCGGTGAGGTTATTTATCAACACAAAGCAGACGCCAATCAGCAATGTTCCCCCCATGATTGCTGTAGTGTCGCCCGCGAACAGCGCCGTGGTGAGATAGCGCCCAATGCCCGGCCATGAAAAGACAGTTTCTGTCAGTACCGCGCCTTCCAGCATCGATGTATAGGCGAGAGCGATAACGGTGAGCAAGGTGCCGCGAATGTTGGGCAAAACATGACGTAGCAAAATTGTCATCTCGCTGGCCCCTTTGGCGCGCGCCAGCAGAATATATTCTTTATTCATTTCGCCAAGACAAGCGGAACGTGTCAGGCGCGTAATACTGGCGAGTGAGAAGTACGCCAGTAATAAAACCGGCAGTATCAAATGGTTGATGGCATTGGTAAACGCCTCGCGATCGCCAGAAAGCCACGTATCAATCAGCGCAAATCCGCTGCGGGGTTCAATGGTGAATTGATAAATATCATCCAGCCGGCCCGGTCCGGCACTCCATTGCAGTCTGGCGTAAAACAGTGCCAGCATCAGCAGACCAAGCCAAAAAATGGGGACGGAATTTCCCAGCAGAGTCAGTGTCCGCACGGCGAAATCCAGCGGTGAACCGATATAACGGGCGCAAAGTACACCCGCAATAACGCCGACAACGGAGCCGACAATAAGCGCCAACGTCGCCAGTTCCAGGGTCGCCGGAAACGCCGATAGCAAGTCCTGGAGAACCGGTTGCCCGGTAGCGCTGGCAATGCCGAGATCGCCGTGAGCCAGATTCACCAGGTAATGCCAGAACTGGACGGCTAACGGTTGATCTAACCCTAACTGGTGGCGCACCTGATCATAGGTGGACTGGCTGGCGTGATCGCCAACGATTTGCAGTACCCGATCGACCGGTGAGAGGGCCGAAAGCGCAAAGGTAATCAGCAGCAGGCCGAGCAACGTCAGAGAGACGGTAAACAGTCCCTGCAAGAGCGCGAGCAGAGGGCGTTTGCCTCGCCATCTCGCGTGAGTGGAAAAAGCGGCAGACATGATCTTTCCATACAGTGAAAAATCAGCGACTGGTCTGCAGTGCGGACCAGCCCTGGTAACCGCGCCCGATAACGTTGTCGGGCGCGAGTGGCGTACAGGATTATTTGGTTACCTGATCAAACCAGACCATATCGGCATTCAATCCTTGTTGATAACCCTGCACATTATCACGCATGACAATTTGCGTTTTGCCTTGATCAATAAAGACATACGGGGAACTACGTTGCAGTTCTTGTTGCATTTTTTTATATAAATCAAGACGTTTAGCATTATCGGGTTCAGCGACTGCCGCCAGCGTTTCTTTGTTCAGTTCTGGGATTTTCCAGCTATTTAACCCGGCAACGGTGCTGGATTTGCCATCGTTATAGGCGAAAGAGCTGGCGTTGGAATGTGCGTCAAAATAATCAGGCAACCACATACGAATGGCCCCCTGATGCTGATGGGCGCGAACCCGTGAGTAAACCTGGCTCCCCGCGGCTGGCAGCAAATCCACTTTTACACCACCCTGAGCAAAGCTGGCCTGAATTGACTGCGCGATGGTAATAAATGGCGGTTTATTTTCGACATCAAGCGTGAAGTGCGGGTCTTTGATTCCAGCTTTAGCGAGGATCTCTTTTGCTTTGGCAGGATTAAAGGTGAACGGTGTCTCTTCCAGTGCTCCGGGGAAACCTACTGGCAGGAAACTTTGATGGGTAAAGTATTGTCCTTTCAGCAGATTTTGGGTGATGCCGTCGTAATCGACCAACCAGCGAGCAGCTTCCCAGAACGCAGGATTACTCATCAGCGGGTTATCCTTGTTGCCGGTATTAAAGGCCAGATAGTTCTGCTCAGCGGAGGCAATACTCATCACTTTGACGCCAGGTTTACCCTGTAATGCATCAATTTGGTCTGCCCCCAGATCGCGAGCCATATCAGCATCGCCTTGTTGGATCAGCAGGCGACGCGTTGCAGGATCGGGAACATTTTTGATGATGACGCTTTTCAGCTTCGGTGCGCCGGTCGGTGAACTGGCGTTGGCTTCCATCACGATGGCCTGATGCGGTTGGTAGGTACGCATTTTAAACGCGCCGCTGCCAGCGGAATGCATCTTCAGCCATTCATTACCAAAGTCGTTATTTTTGGCGTTTGGCGCAACCAACTTCTCGTCAACAATCGAGGCAATTGGCGTAGAGAGAATATTCAGCGCCAGCGCCGGACTGACGTCAGCACTCCACTGTACCTGGACAGTATGGTCGTCGATTTTCTTCAACTGGCTGGCTGTAGTGGCACACTAAATTTGGCCACCTGAACAGAGGTGATATGCTCACCTCAGAACAACACAGGTGCTCCAATGAAAAAAAGAAATTTCAGCGCAGAGTTTAAACGCGAATCCGCTCAACTGGTTG
>NZ_PYQM01000061.1:0-15020 GCF_003027595.1 Escherichia sp. 20412-1
GACAGCCCGAAACCGCGCCAGCGGGTTCGGCGGAGACTGGCAGGTGCGCCAGCAGCTGCCTGTCGGAGTCGGGCCTGACGACCGGATGCCGCCAGGCAGCCGGGAGCCGAAGGTGCGCCCGGCAGACAGAACAACACTGCAGTAGTCAGAATCAGAGCAGCAGATAAAGGAACAACAACATCAGGAACAGTTCCATAACATAAGAAAGAAACACTCCTGAGTCAGACACATCACAGACGGGAAGGGTAACGGGCGACGCGCCAGCGTGGCCCGCTTCCCTTCCGGCAGGCGTCAGCCTGCCAGGGGTTTTCGCGCGGGCTGACAGGCGGCCTCCACCGCCTGCCCCTGTATCACCTGTTTCTGCTGCCCTGAAGGATGTAGTGACCACCGAGGAAAACAGCCTGCTGATTCGCCACAAAATCGCAGATTTCATCAACAATCTGTGCGGTGGTGAGCGGTTTCTGCCCCATTTCACGACGCCGCGCATTAATCACGGCTTTGTATTTACGCAGAATTTCGCGGGTTTCCGTGCTGATATTCATGACATGTGCTCCCCGTCCAGCGCCTGTAACACAACGTCCATTGCTTCGCGTTCCTCCCTGACGAATGCGTCACCGTCGCCCCCGTTCTCACTCCCGACGGCATACAGGCGCTTCATTTCACTGCCTGCCAGCGCCATCACTTTTTCCAGCATCACCGCCGGAACTGTCACCTGACGGCTGGCGCGCTTTTCTTCCATCAGCTCACGAACAACGTCGTGAACAATGCTGACATCCGCACCATGCTCAAAGGCATCGTCCAGCCGCTGCATGACGGTTTCCAGCTCATCGTCTGACAGGTTCCAGTCCTGGGCTATGTGGCGCACATCCCCACGGGTCAGCACCACGGCAAAAACGCATTCACTGTCCGGCACGTCTGTATCCAGTACATCGCGGATGATTTCTTTAACAGTACAGTACATGTTCTCGTCTCCTTTGCAGGGGCGGCATTGCCGCCCCTTCCGTTAATCAGTCCAGAGCCGCGTAAATCGCGTTGCATTCGGGGTGAAATTCGATGTGACGCCACAACTGCGCATCGCGCATCCGGTAAAGCTGGGTCAGTCCTGCATCCCCGCTGTCGTGGTACAGCCACAACTGGCGGTTAATCACAAGGGAGGTCAGGATGATGCCTGCGGCATCAGCACTCACGGTACGGTCAAACCAGTTTGCACCGTTCACCATGTGGAAACGGTCGCCATCCGGCATCATGTAACCGCCACCGTCCGGCAGGCGGATGAAGTGCCAGAAGCCTCCCTGATATTCCGGCATCATTTTTTGCGCCAGCGCGTATACAGACGCCTCGGCATACAGAAAATCCTGGCCAAACAGGTAAGGCAGAAAGGAGAGACGGTCGCACTCTTCAACGTTCAGAGTGACAGGTTTCGCATATTGCATGATGTTTTCCTCCGTTGTTCACATATTCCGCGACACCGGGCGGTGCCGTGCCTCCATAAAAGCCGGGCGATAAGGCGGGGATGCACAGGGCGCAAGGGAAGCCGCAGCCTGACGCACACGGCTGGCGGGAGTTGGAGGGTGAGACCGCGAAACCTGAGCGGGTGAACGACCGGAAAATCACGGCAGACGGGAAGGAGGGACCGGGTGACCGCAGCGGCGAAGCGTACCCTTGCATCAACGCCAGCCCGGCTAAGATGGAGGCACGGCACCGCCCGCACACGGCGCTGAAGCCACATAACTGAAACCCCACAAGGCCATGCCCCGCATGGTCGGCGGCGGCGACTTCCTTTGTGCTCTGTCCGGGGACCGGCAGGAAAAAGGCGGGGATTTTCCCCGCCATCATCAGCCCCTGATTTTTGCCAGGGCATCCGCCATGCTGCGGATTTCAGTCCGGGCTTCCCGGACCACCTCCCGCAGAACACCACGATCAAACCAGCGGCGGGGCGGTTCGCCCGGCATACGCAGCACATCGCAGGCCAGCCCACTGGACAGGATATGCTCAATACAATCGCTGACCAGGTACATTTCCACCGACGAAAAACGTGCTCCCCGGTTCACGATGGCATCGAGCACCACGGGCAGGTTTTCGTCATCTTCATCGAGCCAGCAGGGGTGATCGCTTTCCTTCACGACCAGGCGAAAGCGGCGCGTCTGGCGGATCAGCAACGTCTGACCGGTGGTGGTCAGCGCCGCCCGGATACGCCGCGCATCTTCTGCCACCTGGTAACAGATGCTTCGTACCGCATCGTGCACCGCATCAAGAACTGCCCTGATTTCGTCTTCGGTCAGCCATTCTCCGGCATACGGGAAAGACACCTGCGTTCCGTCTGCCGGAAGTACCGGCAGCGACTGCCACTGACTGCCGGACAGTACCAGTTCCGCCCCGGTTCCGGTCAGTTTCTGAATGGCGGAGGCCAGGTGCGGCGGCAGCACGCCATCGTGGCGGTTAACGAGTAACGTCGCCAGCCGGGGCGCATCCAGCCGCACGTAAATGCTGATCCAGCCCGGATAGTTCGGATTTCGCTGGTCAACATCCGTCTCTTCCGGCCAGCCCTGCGCCAGCAGCAGGTTGCGGGCGTGACGACAAATCAGTGCGTTCAGCGTGCTGTTTTCGTTCATGATTAAGCGTTCTCCCTGTATCGCCGCCCGCAGGGCAGGCGGCGATAACATCAGTCGTTTTCGTGTGTGTTGTTTTTCAGCAGGGCTCGGGCCTGATTAACCACCGCCTGTCGGCGGGTGACGCATTCCGGGACGGCGAGGCCGTTATCACGGGCGGCCCACTCACGTTTCCACAGTGCCTGTTCGGCGGTCTGAATCAGGGACGCCAGCAGTTCAGCAGGGACGGTCACCTGGCGGTTTTCGCTCACGTTGCTGATAATCTCCATCGCAGCGGCGGAAGAAATACCGGATTCACTCCGCTGGTCTTCCGGGATGTCCTCCAGCCGCGCCAGGACGGTCCTGATTTCATGATCGGACAGGGAAATATCCATTCCGTCAGCGAGGGCCTGAATTTCTTCCGGGGACCAGATAACCAGCATCAGCGGCGCATCTCCCGGATACTTTGCTGCCAGCTCCCGGCATAGCGTTTCGCATGTTCCGTACATTCTCGTCTCCTTCTCAATCTTTGAAGCAGGAATCCAGTTCCAGAATTTCGGTATACGCCTCCATAAACAGGCGATTGGCGCGATACAGCGTCTGGCGTGTCAGGCGTTCAACAAGCACATCGGAATCAAAGCGACAGCGATGCTCCATATCGTTCAGCCTGGCCCGAAGGTCACACATGGTGTTGGCCACTTCCGCCACGTCGGCGCGAAGTTTTTCGTGTCCGGCATAGTTCATTTACGCAGCCTCCGGTTCAAACCAGTTATCATTCGCGGCCCCCTGCTGCATGGCCCGTTGCACGGCGGCCAGTCGTTGCTGTCCGGCACGGTGATACTGTTCAAGCAGCTCGATACCGATATACCGGCGTCCGGACTGAAGGGCGGCCACACAGGTTGAGCCGCTGCCTGCAAAGGGGTCCAGCACAATCGCGTTCGGATGTGTGAAGCTCTCAATCAGTGGTTGCAGGCTGGTAACAGGCTTTTCCGTCGGGTGATGACGATTGCCTGAATATTTCCAGCCCAGCACGTCGGGCAATGGCTTCTGAGGCAGCGCCGGACGCCCTTTTGCCAGGATGTAAGCGCATTCGTGGCGATAGCCCACATATGCGGCCTTCGATGTGTAGGTTTTGGTAAACACCAGGTGGCCAACCCGCTGAATCCCGCATTTTTCCAGGCGGCCATAAAGCGATCGACGCGGTTCCAGCCATAGAAGCTCACCATCAGCGCATCTTTTTTCAGCACGCGGTACATTTCATTACAGGCCGGTTGCAGCCATTCATCGGTTTTATCGCCGGCGATGGTACGCCCCTGACGGTCACGGAAACCGACGAGATATGGCGGGTCGGTGAGGGTGCGACGTGAAAGTCGCACAGTTTGTTGTTTTAACTTTATGTGAATGAAGTAGTAAAACCAGGCGTTCCGTCGCCTGTAGCCTACCGAAGCATGCGGAACGGGTAACGGTTCGGTATGAAGCCTTCGGGACAACGTAGCCCGGTTTTCACGCCATGTGGAATCCGTGAGGAGGAAACATGTCTGCCAGTGTCAGGGCGGATGGGGCGCAAGGCTGGATGGCAGGGTTAACACATGTGAACTGCTGATAAACATCGTCAATCCCGAACGGGCCAAAGGCACTGACAGGCCCGACCCAAAATGGGGACGTAGCTGGACCTTCCTTTTCTCACTGGGAGGGCACGGACATCAAAGCTACCGGTGGATAGGCAGAACCTAACCCATCCTTGCAAACTGTGCGGAACACGGTAAGCCCGTATCACTGCCCTCAGGGCAGGCTAACCGCGAGGAAAGCTGTCAGTGATGCGGGTACAGGAGTGCGGAGAAAGCGAATGCCATCCTGTAATGGGATGGACAGGAATTGAGCTGTTTCAGCAACATCATTCCACGCGAAAGCGGGCAGACTTCCGCATGGTCTTTCAACACGAGATAACCTGAATACCTTTGAAGGAGGGTAAGCAGATGACTGCGAAAAACATAAACGCGGGTGCACCCACCGACATCGTGACTCACTGGCACAATATCAACTGGGCCAGGTGCCGTCGCGAGGTCAGAAGGCTGCAGGCGCGTATCGTGAAGGCAACACAGGAGGAGAAAGCGGGCAAGGTAAAAGCCTTGCAATGGCTACTCACCCACTCGTTCAGCGCCAGAGCAATGGCAGTTAAACAAGTGACAGATAACAGAGGGAAGAGAACACCGGGCGTTGATGGAAAAACATGGTCAAAACCCGGCAGCAAGATGAAGGCTATATACACACTAAAAAGAAGGGGTTACAAACCTCTTCCGCTACGGCGTATATATATCCCAAAATCTAACGGCAAAAAGCGACCATTGGGGATCCCGACAATGAAAGATAGAGCCATGCAGGCACTCTATCTGATGGCGCTGGAACCTATTGCAGAAACAACGGCTGACCCAAATTCGTTTGGGTTCAGGCCCTGTCGCTCAACAGCCGATGCCATTGAGCAATGTTTCACAACGTTGCACAGGGCTGATCGGGCACAATGGATTCTGGAAGCCGACATTCGCAGTTGTTTTGATGAGATTTCACATGAATGGCTAATCGCCAATATCCCAACGGATACGGCGATCCTGAAACGATGGCTGAAAGCCGGATATATTGATTTGGGGAAATTATATCCAACCAGTGCAGGTACTCCACAGGGCGGAATAATATCTCCAACGCTGGCAAACATGGTTCTGGATGGTCTGCAACCTCTGTTGAAGAAAACCTTCTATCGAAGCGGACTGAATCCTGAAAAGATCAACATAATCCGTTATGCGGACGATTTTGTGATCACGGGGATAAGCCACGATACTCTGTCAGAAAAGGTTCTTCCCTTGTTAGAAAACTTTCTGGCAGATAGGGGACTTACCCTCTCACCAGAAAAGACGCGAATCACACACATCAGTGATGGATTCGACTTTCTGGGTATGAACATCCGTAAATATAATGGGAAACTGTTGATTAAACCTTCGCCCCAAAAGGTAAAGGAATTCCTGAAAAGGGTCCGTCAGACGATAAAAGACAATCCGACAGTCAGCCAGAGCACATTGATATGGCATCTCAACCCAATCCTCAAAGGCTGGGCCAGATACTATCGTCATGTTGTTTCAAAAAAGATCTTTCACAAAGTCAGTCATGAAATATGGAAAGCACTATGGCGCTGGGCATGTCGCCGCCACCCAAAGAAAGGAACGGGCTGGATAAGAAGGAAATACTTTCGTTCAGTTAACTTCCGACACTGGGTATTCGGCACAGAGACAGGGAAGATCCTGCCATCAGGCAAACGTGAATTACTGGCGTTATATGAAATCTCGGATATGCCAATCAAAAGACACAGACAAATCAAAAGCACTGCTAATCCTTTTGATCCCAGCTACGAATCGTACTTTGAAGCACGGCTAAAGGCTACGATGCTGGAATCCATACGGGGCTACTCTCGCTTAAGAAATCTGTGGCTCCGACAGGGAGGTCTATGCCCCGTCTGCCGCCTGCCAGTGAACTCCACAACAGGCTGGCAACTTCGACACATTGTGCCGAAATCAGAAGGGGGACTGGATAACACAGGTAATCTGGCCATGTTACATCCGGCATGTCATCACACTGCAAAACATCAGGGAATATCTGTTATGAAGCCGGCTCTAATGTGGAGTTATTGAAAGGCTTGAGCCGTATGCCGGGAAACCGGCACGTACGGTTCTTAGGGGGCAGCTGCACAGCAATGTGCAGCTGCTACCCGACATGAAATCGACAGCATTGCCCGGAAACGTGGCCATAACACGCACGCAGTCACCCTGGATAAAACGGGACATAACAGCACTCCTTCTCTTACAGAGGGCACCGGGAGGGCGCCCCTGTGGTGCCCGTTCCCCACTGCCTGTGGGCTGTTCACCGCGTCCGGTAACGGGTCAGGCCGACCGTGGAATACCGCAGCCGTCGTCTTTCTGACGGCGAGGATATGCCGCGAAAGCGGCTTGAAGGGCGTTCATCAGAAAAGGGCGACGGGCTGGCGTACACTGTCACCGACGCCAGCCGGGAGCGGTAAAAGCGCCCGTCCCGTGCCCGCCGGACGCGGGACACTGACCACAGGCAGCGTTCCTGCCGCGCCGCGTCAGCCGGCGCAGTAAAAAGAGGAGCACGGCGACATCCTTTACCGGAAAAGAAACGGGCGGTTGCCCGCCCGTCTCCGTCATACTTCATCCGCCATAATGCGCCACATTGTCGACTATCCACGCAGGTCCGGTGACTTCCGGCAGCTCATCGTCATCTGTCGGGGAAGACCATTCAAGTTTCCCCCACAGCACATCAACGAGCTCTCCACGCTAATACAACTGCCAGCCACAGAAATCACAGCCCTGTTCTGCATACCAGTGATATGCAGAGGGGACATCTTTCAGAACACCACCGTTAAAGCCGTTCACTTCAACATCCAGGCGGATGAGCAGAACCGTCAACAGGTCAAACGGCATAGTTTTTCCGCTAGTACGTTGTCACATAGACGGTTCCACCACACCGATACATTCTCGTTAGTCCAGAAGCCACACCAGTCACCTCTTTTTGCGGTGAAATGCACGGTGATGGTTTCCCTGGCATCATCCGGTAATCCTTCCCAGCGACACTGTCCAGTACCACTCTGCAGCCAGAGTTCATGCAGCATCAGGCAGTTTTGCTCATCCAGTAGCACACCGTTCTGCAGGTGCATTAGCCAGCGGGTGAACGCGATATTCTCCGGCGATACAACGCCACGTCCGGCAGCCTTCAGTCCGTGGCACTGTTCAGAGCGGATATCTTCAGTGGTCAGCAGAAGTCCGGCACTTCCGACCACAAACAGCTGAATACCTTCATCTGTGGCGCACCAGTTTTGCATGGGAATTCTCCTCTTACATGCGGCCTAGGTAACTAGGTATTTTGTCCACAGAACCGTGCGAAAAATGCTGTGGATAAGCTGGACACAGTAGCCATACAGCCGCACGCCGAGACTACTCCGTTCTACGGGTTGAAACGATATGTCAATAGTTGTTCTTGACAGGCATTAATGGAATTGTAGTCTCACGCTGATAACCTGATCGACAATACAAGTGGGACCATGGTCCCAGACTGATTATCCGACCGACGATACGAGTGGGACCGTGGTCCCAGACTGATTATCCGACCAACAATACGAGTGGGACCGTGGTCCCAGACCGATAATCAGACCGACAATATGAGTGAGACCGTGGTCCCAGACTGATTATCCGACCAACAATACGAGTGGGACCGTGGTCCCAGACTGATTATCCGACCAACAATACGAGTGGGATCGTGCTCCTAGACTGATTATCAGATCAACAATATGAATGGGACCGTGGTCCCATATATAATATTCAGACCAGTTAGTTATGTTTTCTAGCCTGTGCTAAAGGAAATTAAGTAAAGACAGATAAATGTAGACTAAAACGTGCCGCATCAAAGTGCCGTTTTTTCAAGTTCCTTAAGAATGGCTTCAATTTTCTCTATACACTCAGTTGGAACACGAGATCTATCTAGGTTTAGCACCATTTTATCGCCCTTGTACAACACTGTCGCTCCAGGAGCAAACTGATGTCGTGAGCTTAAGCTAATTCTTGAGGCAGATGACGTTTTAAGCACAGACGTTAAAAGAGTGATGACTTCTTCAGCTTCAAATATCACCCCTGCTTTTTTCTGCTCGTGAAGGTTAGATGTCTGCTGCTTAAGTAATTCTTCTTTATCTGTAAAAGCTCTTTGAAGTGCATCACCTGACCGGGCAGATAGTTCACCGGGATGAGAAAAAAGAGCAACAACTGATTTAGGCAGTTTAGCTGTGTTGATACAGCGGGTAATAATCTTACGTGAAATATTTTCCGCATCTGCCAGCGCAGAAATATTTCCAGCAAATTCATTCTGCAATCGGCTTGCATAACGCTGCCCACGTTCATAAGCACTTGTTGGGCGATAATCATTACCCAATCTGGACAATGCAGCCATCTGCTCATCATCCAGCTCGCCAACCAGAACTCGATAATCACTTTCTGTAAGTGCAGCAGCTTTACGACGGCGGCTCCCATCGGCAATTTCTATGACCCCAGACACTCTTCGACCAAATGCTGGTGTCTGCTGACCTGTCAGTAGAAAAGAAGGGATAAGATCATCCAGGGCGTCTTCGGTAAGCAGTTCCTGGTCACGTTCATTACCTGACCATACCCGAGAGGTCTTCTCAACACTATCTCCCCGGAGCACCTCAAGGGTAAATTTCACGTCCCGACCACATACAGGTAAAGTAATAGCATTACCACGAGCCATAGCTCCAACGCGCGCAATTAACGAATCCACCATCGGTGCAGCTGGTGCCGATGACGAAGTATCCTCAAGCGGTTGAGTCTTAAGCGTATGTTTTGGAATTACAGGCGCACGCTTCATTATCTAATCTCCCAGCGTGGTTTAATCAAACGATCGAAAATTTCATTGCAGACAGGTTCCCAGATAGAAAGAGCATTTCTCCAGGCACCTGTTGAAGAGCGTTGATCAATAGCCTGTTCAAAAACAGTTCTCATCCGGATCTGACCTTTACCAACTTCATCCGTTTCACGAACAACATTTTTTAGAACCATGCTTCCCCAGGCGTCCCTAATTTGCTCCTCCATCCACGGGGACTGAGAACCATTACTATTACTGTATTTGGTAAGCAAAATACGTACATCAGGCTCGAACCCTTTAAGATCTACGTTCTTGAGCAGATCACGAAGCATATCGAAAAACTGAAGAGCGGAAGTGTAGTCGAACAACTCAGCAGGCGTGGGGACAATCAACACATCAGCAGCACATACGACATTAATCGTGCCGATCCCCAGGTTAGGCGCGCTGTCAATGACAATGACATCATAGTCATGAGCGACGGTTTCAATGGCCAGTCGGAGCATTAGGTGTGGATCGGTGGGCAATTTACCTTCATCAAATTTGCCCATTAACTCAGTTTCAATGCGGTGCAGAGCTAAACAAGAAGGAATAACGTCAAGCCCAGGCCAGCAAGTCGGCTTTATTGCATAAGTGACATCGTCCTTTTCCCCAAGATAGAAGGGAAGGAGAGTATCCTCTGCATGAATATGAAGATCTGGCACCCAGCCGTGATACATCGATGCTGTTCCCTGGGGGTCGTTACCTTCCACGAGCAGAACACGTAGTCCCTTCAGAGCCAGATCCTGAGCAAGATGAACAGAAACAGAGGTTTTGTAAACGCCCCCTTTATGAGCAGCAACTCCGATCACCGGCGGAAATACGTCTTCAGCGCGTCGCAGTCGCGTACCAAACACGTCACGCATATGATTAATTTGTTCAATTGTATAACCAACACGTTGCTCAACCCGTCCTCGTATTTCCATATCCGGGTGCGGTAGCCGGCCTGCTTTCTCAGCATCCCTGATAGCCTGAGGAGAAACCCCAACTAAATCCGCTGCTTCGCCTATTCTCCAGCGTCGGGTGATTTTTCTCGCTTCCGGACTGTCATCATTAAACTGAGCAATGGCGATAGCCTTCGTCATTTCATGACCAGCGTTTATGCACTGGTTAAGTGTTTCCATGAGTCTCATTCTGAACATCCTTTAATCATCACTTTGCAAGTTTTTATTAAATCTTGCATTTTATTGCAAAGCAACAAAAAAATTGCAAAGCTATCAAAAAACCGCAAAGTCCTTTAAAATGAGAGCAACAAAACAAAAAATATAAGAAGAACATACTTTATCGATTGGCATAGGGGGCAGCACAAGGCTGCGCCCCTGCCACACCACCCAGTATGTGGGTTCGCACTGGGCGGTTCGAGAAGTTGAGGTTATGCGAGTCCAGGGAAGCCTAAAGCATCAAAGTAGTAGACTGTAAGTATACGGTTCAGTCCAGCTTCGCTGTGTTTCCACCAGTGCCCCTCGCCTCCTGCCATAAGTCCTGCGGCCTGCTCATAGGTAGCCCCGAGATTGCGGAGGCGATTATAGACAGTCGTTCCCGTGCGCCAATGCTTAAGCTGGAAAGCTCGGAGTAGGTGACGTATCCACGAGTCCAGATCTTTGAATATCTTCGGGGTTTGTGCCAGCCGGAAGTAGGACTTCCAGCCTCAAAGGTATATCCGCATCTGTTCGGCAATCTGGCTCATGCCCTGGCCTCCAACGCATCTGGTGATGAGCCGGTGTCGAGCGCCTTTGTCATGCCACGATGTTTGACCGTTTTATATCACTGGCGCTGACAAACACGACAGAATTATCAGGCATGGTGTCAATCAGTTCATAATTTTTCCATCGGAGCAGCCTACCACCGGTGATAACCTGACTTTGCCTGTAGTTTGTATATACAATCCCTGGCATTGAAACACACATATGAAGTGTACTTCGGATATGACCGTGCGCTCAGGAAGTACGGCAGATTCCGTCAAAAATTACCTGTAAAGACAGACATCAGAAAAAACGGTGCTCGCCGCAGACCGGTGACCGGGCGAAGCCCGCGAACCGGCGAGGAAGCGCAATGGATCTGTAATCACAGTGAGCAGGTACGCCCTGAAGCCTTCATAATCGGTAGTGTATGCTGTTTTTCCGGAATGATTTATCCACATATCCATAGGCCCGATCCAGTAAACAGATCCATGAATGATCAATAAAGGATCCATTAAAGATCCCCATATCGCTGCAAACCTTGTCACTCATGGGGCGGGACCACGATCACATAAGCTGTGGCATGTTACTGATAAACTGTAACATGCTAATGATAAGCTGTATTCAGTAATCCATATACTGCAGTAAGCTAATGACATAAACTATGGTCAGTACGCCAGACTCAGCTGTTAAATACAGGCTGCAGATTTTTCTTCAGTCAGTTAGCGGGGTTCTGACATCCGATTTTCTGTTTATTCTTTTACTGTCCACAGGCTGGAGGCTTTCTGGAAAACGAAAATTCAGACATCAAAAAACTGTTCGGCGAGGTGGATAAGTCGTCCGGTGAGCTGGTGACACTGACACCAAACAATAACAACACCGTACAACCTGTGGCGCTGATGCGTCTGGGCGTTTTTGTACCGACCCTTAAATCGCTGAAAAACAGTAAAAAAAATACACTGTCACGTACTGATGCCACGGAAGAGCTGACGCGTCTTTCCCTGGCCCGTGCTGAGGGATTCGATAAGGTTGAGATCACCGGCCCCCGCCTGGATATGGATAACGATTTCAAGACCTGGGTGGGGATCATTCATTCCTTTGCCCGCCATAACGTGATTGGTGACAAAGTTGAACTGCCTTTTGTCGAGTTTGCAAAACTGTGTGGTATACCTTCAAGCCAGTCATCCCGCAGGCTGCGTGAGCGCATCAGCCCTTCCCTGAAGCGCATTGCCGGTACCGTGATTTCGTTTTCCCGTACCGATGAGAAGCACACCCGGGAATATATCACCCATCTGGTACAGTCAGCTTACTACGATACTGAGCGGGATATTGTGCAGTTACAGGCCGATCCCCGCCTGTTTGAACTGTACCAGTTTGACAGAAAAGTCCTTCTCCAGCTTAAGGCGATTAATGCCCTGAAGCGACGGGAGTCCGCCCAGGCACTCTACACTTTTATAGAGAGCCTGCCCCGGGATCCGGCACCGATATCGCTGGCGCGGCTGCGTGCACGCCTCAATCTGAAGTCTCCTGTATTTTCCCAGAACCAGACGGTCAGACGGGCAATGGAGCAGCTGCGCGAGATTGGATATCTTGATTACACGGAGATCCAGCGGGGGAGGACAAAACTCTTCTGCATTCACTACCGGCGTCCCCGGTTAAAAGCGCCGAATGATGAGAGTAAGGAAAATCCGTTGCCACCTTCACCTGCGGAAAAAGTCAGTCCGGAGATGGCGGAGAAACTTGCCCTGCTTGAGAAACTGGGCATCACGCTGGATGACCTGGAGAAACTCTTCAAATCCCGCTGAACATAAACTGTAGTCAGTGAAGAGTGTTCCTTTACTGACTACAGCTTATATTATCAGGTGCAGTGAGTGGTCTGCTCACTGCAGTTTATATTCAGTTTCCTGCAGTGCTGTCTGTCGCTGAGCTGCCATCTGCCGGTCTCTTACGTGAGTCACCCCGTAACCTGATGCTGAGGCATTGCTCCCTTCATAAAACATGACTTACTCACCACAGCTTATATAAGGAAGCGCGTATGCCGTCACCTCAGGGGAGGCAGTGTACGCAGGATCTCCGCAGCATCCCGCCCGTCACCTGTGAAAGGCACTGCCAGCGTGGCAGCCATATCCAGCGCAAACACTCTGGTATAAACTTCCATCGAACGTGGATCCCTGTGACCAGCCAGTGCCTGGATGACTTTCCGGGGCTGGCGGTGATAGAGCATGTGCATGATATAGCTGTGCCGGAAGGTGTGTGGTGTGACCGGAATCGAAAAGTGTACCCCGTCAGCTTCGGCCCGTCTGACAGCCTGCTTCAGCCAGTTGCGCATGGTTTCGTCGGTCACGGCCCATAATGGTTCACGACGACGGGGCCGGGTGGTGATCATCCAGCTTTCCATCTGCCTGACATAGCTTATATCTGTCAGCGGAACCAGGCGCACTTCATCTTTTGGCGGGCGTCCGCGTCGCGCACGCACTTTTTCGGACAGGATCCGCACAAACGGTCTTACACCATCCAGGTCAAATGATTCCGGCGTCAGCATCCGGGCTTCACCAATACGCATTCCGGTATTCCAGAGGGTGGCGAACAGCATATGGTGACGCTGATCCGGCATATAGAAGAGAAGGGCACTGACTTCCGGGGCCAGCAGGTAGGCCGGTGTGGCCCCCGTGGAGGTGGCCATTCTTCTCAGGGAGAGCGCTGTTGCAAAATCCACCCCCGGCGCAATGGGTAACAGGGAGACGCGTTCTGGTGAATTCTGCAGGGGAATGACATTGTTCATGAGTTATTTTTCACGTAGCACACGCACTGTTTATGGATACAGGTATTCTGACCTGAACGCCCGGATCCTTCCACGACAATAAATCGCAGCACGCGGATCCTTTTGTTTGCTTATCACGCATTATTGCGGGTAAAACCAAATACGTAAAGGCGCGTTTTGCAGCAGGGATCCCGTCTTAAGCCAGTCATGGCGCGGGTTGAGGACTGGTTTGCCGTTTTTGGGAGAATTGGGGTAATGCCAGGACGAATGAGATCTGAGAACACAGAGAAAGAGAGATGAAAGCGGAAGGTGTGCTACGTGAATTCTGACCAAGACACTTCCCTGTGACTTTGCCAATTTCCACGTAGCGCAATGAGGTTACTGACTACTGCCAGTTGAGATTACAGCTAGCACCCTTCTGCTGACTAAATATACGGATAATAATATCCGTATCCGTCTGTATAAAATAAAGCATATGCTTTTCAACGGGCAGTGCACAGATATATTCCCCATTTCAAGACGGGGAGTATCGATATTATTATTATTCATAATCTGAAAATGCCAGATATCTAATTAATATATATGTCGAGCAGCCCTTCACCGAAATGTTGGTACCCGTAATACCAGATATCCTCCAGCTCCTGACTAACTTTAGGTGTGAGTTTAACGGTTTTCACTGGCAGCCCTCGTGCCTGCTTTAACTTTTTTCAGGGATACATCCTTTTCCCACGCCACAGGCTTGCAGTTGCTCAAGTCTTTTGCCAGTAAATCTCGTTGGCCTGGATACGTAACTCTGCCTGTATCTCGCGCAGGAGACGAAGTGATTCGCGGATAACGTCACTCTGAGTACAATAATCACCTAATTCTATTAGTGATTCTATAAATTCATGGATTTCGTCCCCGAGAGCAGCCATATAACTCCTGATGTTTGTAATTCTGAGTATTACAATCATATTATTAAAAAAGGCTCGTCTTGTACCTATATTTTATACTCACCAACACTGCTGACGAAATGCAGCAGGTGAAGACAATCTGAATACTGGATATAGTTAAAGGAATAAGGCCAATTCCAAATGTTATAATTGTTATTGAGATAAAAAATCATGAGTTATACGCCACCTACGTTGTCAAACGTTTACCGGTATCAATGACAAAAAAAGGTTCAGCTTTAGACATTTTGTAAATATTATTATCGATGTACCAACCATTAAAAATAACAACAGTTCCTCCAGTGTTTTGGATGTTAATGATTATTTTACTTTGCAACCCATTGATAAATTTTGCAAGATAAGTAGCAATATTTTGTAGACGTTCAAAACCATAACCTTTATCCAGAAGAGCATAATTTGACTGGATTAATAAAATGTCACTAGGCTTATTATCAGCATCGGGGAAAAGGTAAGCGTCAACAGAGCGCCGTATTGACACTTATTTATCGGTGAAAACTACGTTCCATGGCAGCAGTTCGTCAACACGGTTGGAGGGCCATTCCGGCAGTACGCTCAGGATATGGCGCAGATACGC
>NZ_PYQM01000062.1:0-14661 GCF_003027595.1 Escherichia sp. 20412-1
CGATATCCAGCAGGCGAAAGATTATGCGCCCAGCCATTTCCTGCTCTATGTACGGTATTCCGCCGCCGGATGGCAGGGCGACATGGATTTACCGCCGCAGCCGCTGATACCTTACGCCGACTGGTAAGTTTTCAGATAGCGCCTCTCTTAATGCCGCTGCGATCGGGTATACTCGGGCGGCAATCTGGGATTTCCGGGGGGAGACAATTTGCGCGTTAGTCGCTCGTTAACAATTAAGCAGATGGCAATGGTGGCGGCCGTTGTCATGGTATTCGTTTTTGTTTTTTGCACTGTTTTGCTGTTTCATCTGGTACAGCAGAACCGCTATAACACGGCTACGCAACTGGAAAGCATTGCTCGCTCTGTCCGCGAACCCTTATCTTCCGCCATTTTGAAAGGTGATATTCCGCAGGCGGAAGCTATTCTTGCCAGCATAAAACCGGCGGGTGTGGTCAGCCGCGCCGATGTTGTATTACCTAACCAGTTCCAGGCGCTACGTAAAAGTTTTATTCCAGAGCGCCCGGTGCCAGTGATGTTCACCCGATTGTTTGAGTTACCGGTACAAATCTCGCTGGGCGTCTACTCGCTGGAGCGTCCGGCCACCCCGCAGCCGATTGCCTATCTGGTGTTACAGGCAGATTCCTTCCGCATGTACAAGTTCGTGATGAGCACCGTCTCTACGTTAGTGACCATTTACTTACTTTTGTCACTCATCCTGACGGTGGCGATTAGCTGGTGCATTAACCGACTGATATTACATCCTTTACGTAATATTGCTCGCGAACTAAACGCCATTCCACCGCAAGAGATTGTTGGTCATCAACTGGCCTTGCCGCGTCTGCATCAGGACGACGAAATCGGTATGCTGGTGCGCAGTTACAACCTTAATCAGCAATTGTTGCAGCGCCATTATGAAGAACAGTGCGAAAATGCGATGCGCTTCCCGGTGTCGGATTTGCCAAACAAAGCCTTGCTGATGGAGATGCTGGAGCAGGTGGTTGCACGTAAACAAACCACCGCACTGATGATCATCACTTGTGAAACGCTGCGTGATACCGCAGGCGTGCTGAAAGAGGCGCAGCGGGAAATCCTGCTACTGACGCTGGTGGAGAAAATCAAATCTGTGCTGTCGCCACGCATGATCCTCGCACAGGTCAGCGGCTATGACTTCGCTGTTATCGCCAACGGCGTACAGGAGCCGTGGCACGCCATCACATTAGGTCAGCAAGTGCTTACTATCATGAGCGAGCGTTTGCCAATTGAACGTATTCAACTGCGTCCACACTGTAGCATTGGTGTGGCGATGTTCTATGGCGATCTTACTGCCGAACAACTTTATGGTCGTGCTATTTCAGCGGCGTTTACTGCTCGTCATAAAGGGAAGAATCAAATTCAGTTCTATGATCCGCAGCAGATGGAAGAAGCTCAACAGCGGCTGACGGAAGAGAGCGATATCCTTAATGCACTGGAAAATCATCAGTTTGCTATTTGGTTGCAGCCACAGGTGGAGATGACCAGTGGCAAATTAGTCAGTGCGGAAGTGTTGTTGCGTATCCAGCAACCGGATGGTAGTTGGGAATTGCCGGATGGGCTAATCGATCGAATTGAGTCCTGTGGACTGATGGTTACCGTTGGTCATTGGGTGCTGGAGGAGTCCTGTCGGCTGCTTGCCGCCTGGCAAGAGCGCGGCATTATGCTGCCGTTGTCGGTGAACCTCTCGGCGCTACAGCTTATGCACCCGAATATGGTGCCGGATATGCTGGAGTTGTTAACCCGCTATCGCATTCAGCCGGGAACGCTGATTCTGGAAGTGACAGAGAGTCGACGTATTGATGACCCGCAAGCGGCGGTGGCGATCCTCCGTCCGCTGCGAAATGCCGGAGTACAGGTGGCACTGGATGATTTCGGCATGGGTTACGCAGGGCTACGTCAGTTGCAGCATATGAAATCGTTGCCAATAGACGTGCTGAAAATCGACAAAATGTTCGTTGAAGGCTTGCCAGAAGATAGCAGCATGATTACCGCAATTATCATGCTGGCGCAAAGTCTGAACCTACAAATGATTGCCGAAGGCGTGGAGACTGAAGCGCAACGCGACTGGCTGGCAAAAGCGGGCGTGGGTATTGCCCAGGGCTTCCTTTTTGCACGGCCACTCCCCATTGAAATCTTCGAAGAGAGTTACCTGGAAGATAAATAACTACCCCAAACTGATTACAAAACTTTAAAAAGTGCTGGTTTGTGCGAGCCAGCTCAAACTTTTTAACCTTTTTGTTTCAATTATGATCCAGGTACATTTCTGTGATGTTGTCTGGGTGTTATTTTAAGGCCGCAGGTACACCATAACCTTACAAGACCTGTGGTTTTACTAAAGGACACCCTATGAAGACCTCTCTGTTTAAAAGCCTTTACTTTCAGGTCCTGACAGCGATAGCCATTGGTATTCTCCTTGGCCATTTCTATCCTGAAATAGGCGAGCAAATGAAACCGCTTGGCGACGGATTCGTTAAGCTCATTAAGATGATCATCGCTCCCGTCATCTTTTGTACTGTCGTAACTGGCATTGCGGGCATGGAAAGCATGAAGGCGGTCGGTCGTACCGGCGCTGTCGCACTGCTTTACTTTGAAGTTGTCAGTACCATCGCGCTGATTATTGGTCTTATCATCGTTAACGTCGTGCAGCCTGGTGCCGGAATGAACGTCGATCCGGCAAGTCTTGATGCGAAAGCGGTCGCGGTTTACGCCGCGCAGGCGAAAGATCAGGGCATTGTCGCCTTCATTATGGATGTCATCCCGGCGAGTGTTATTGGCGCATTTGCCAGCGGTAACATCCTGCAGGTGCTGTTGTTTGCCGTCCTGTTTGGTTTTGCGCTCCATCGTTTGGGTAGCAAAGGCCAACTGATTTTTAACGTTATCGAAAGTTTCTCGCAGGTCATCTTCGGCATTATCAATATGATCATGCGCCTGGCACCCATTGGTGCGTTTGGGGCGATGGCGTTTACTATCGGTAAATACGGCGTCGGCACACTGGTGCAACTGGGGCAGCTCATTATCTGCTTCTACATCACCTGTATCCTGTTTGTGGTGCTGGTACTGGGTTCAATCGCTAAAGCGACCGGTTTCAGTATCTTCAAATTTATCCGTTATATCCGTGAAGAATTGCTGATTGTTCTGGGGACGTCTTCTTCCGAGTCAGCGCTGCCGCGTATGCTCGACAAGATGGAGAAACTCGGTTGCCGGAAATCGGTGGTGGGGTTGGTTATCCCAACAGGCTACTCGTTTAATCTTGACGGAACATCGATATACTTGACGATGGCGGCGGTGTTTATCGCCCAGGCCACCAACAGTGAGATGGATATCGTCCACCAAATCACGCTGTTAGTTGTGTTGCTGCTTTCTTCCAAAGGGGCGGCAGGGGTAACGGGCAGTGGCTTTATCGTGCTGGCGGCGACGCTTTCAGCCGTGGGTCATTTACCGGTGGCTGGTCTGGCGCTGATCCTCGGCATCGACCGCTTTATGTCGGAAGCTCGTGCGCTGACTAATCTTGTCGGTAATGGTGTCGCAACCATCGTGGTAGCGAAGTGGGTTAAAGAACTGGACCACAAAAAACTGGATGATGTGCTGAATAATCGTGCGCCGGATGGCAAAACGCACGAATTATCCTCTTAATCTCACTACTTATGCCCGCACTCCCTTCCCCGAGTGCGGGTGTTTGCGCATAATTGACCCCTGTGCCCGAACTGACCCCCTGGGTGAGTTCGGGTTTATTTCACTTCCTCCGTGACATTTTCATGTTCTTGCGGTCTAACACGAAGTGTTTTTAACGTCATTCAGACTGACCGACAACGGGCAGTCTTTTATTACCAGGATAGTTGATCAGGGGTTCACATGCAGGGCACAAAAATTCGACTTTTAGCGGGCGGTTTGCTGGTGATGGCCACTGCTGGCTATGTGCAGGCAGATGCGCTCCAGCCTGATCCAGCATGGCAACAGGGGACGCTCTCCAACGGTTTACAGTGGCAAGTGCTGACCACGCCTCAGCGTCCCAGCGATCGTGTTGAAATTCGCCTGCTGGTTAATACCGGTTCGCTCGCTGAAAGTACACAACAGAGCGGTTACAGCCACGCTATTCCTCGTATTGCGCTAACGCAAAGCGGTGGCCTGGAAGCAGCACAGGCACGTTCATTGTGGCAACAGGGGATCGACCCTAAGCGTCCAATGCCGCCGGTGATCGTCTCTTATGACACCACGCTGTTTAATCTTAGTTTGCCAAATAACCGTAACGACCTGCTGAAAGAAGCGCTCTCTTATCTGGCGAATACGACCGGCAAGCCGACCATCACGCCAGAAACGGTAAACCATGCGTTGCAAAGCCAGGACATGGTGGCAACCTGGCCAGCCGACACCAAAGAAGGCTGGTGGCGCTATCGTTTGAAAGGATCTACCTTGCTAGGTCACGATCCTGCTGATTCGCTGAAACAACCCGTTGAGGCGGCGAAAATTAAAGATTTCTACCAGAAATGGTACACCCCAGATGCTATGACGCTGCTGGTGGTGGGTAATGTTGATGCGCGCTCGGTTGTCGACCAAATCAACAAAACCTTTGGCGAATTGAAAGGCAAACGTGAAACACCGGCACCAGTGCCGACGCTTTCTCCGCTGCGCGCCGAAGCGGTAAGCATTATGACTGACGCAGTGCGTCAGGACCGGTTATCCATTATGTGGGATACGCCGTGGCAGCCGATTCGTGAGTCAGCGGCGCTCCTGCGCTACTGGCGTGCTGATCTGGCCCGTGAGGCGCTGTTCTGGCATGTTCAGCAAGCACTAAGCGCCAATAACAGCAAAGATATCGGCCTCGGTTTTGACTGCCGTGTGCTGTATCAGCGTGCGCAATGTGCCATCAACATCGAGTCGCCAAACGACAAACTGAACAGCAACCTGAATCTGGTTGCGCGTGAACTGGCGAAAGTTCGTGATAAAGGCCTGCCAGAAGAAGAGTTCAACGCTCTGGTTGCGCAAAAGAAACTGGAGTTACAGAAACTGTTTGCTGCTTATGCGCGAGCTGATACCGATATTCTGATGGGGCAGCGGATGCGTTCACTGCAAAATCAGGTCGTCGATATCGCGCCAGAGCAATATCAGAAACTGCGTCAGGATTTTCTTAACAGCCTGACGGTAGAAATGTTAAATCAGGATCTGCGTCAGCAGTTGTCGAACGACATGGCATTAATTCTGCTGCAGCCGAAAGGTGAGCCGGAATTTAACATGAAAGGATTGCAGGCCGCCTGGGATCAAATCATGGCACCATCTACTGCGGCTGCCGCCACATCTGTAGCCGCAGATGATGTGCATCCTGAAGTGACGGATATTCCACCCGCACAGTAATGCCTGATGGTGATGAGTTAGCACAACCATCAGGCATTTATGGAAGAGCTGGATAGAGGAGTAACACTTTATCCAGCCTTTTGCATATGCTGCTTTTACGCTGGCATCGCCTCACGCGGGATAATCGCGCCGCGATACTGAATCACGGTGCTGGCAGTCAAATGCCCGCGTTTTGCCGCTTCTTCTGCACTGCCGCCGGTAAGGCGTACCGCCAAATAACCGGCGCTGAAAGAGTCGCCCGCAGCGGTGGTGTCGATCACTTTTTCTTTCGGCAGTTTTACCGCCGGAACGTCCACTAACCCTTCGCCCACAATGGACACCAGGCAAGAATCTGCGCCGCGTTTCACCACCACTTCTTTCACGCCCGCGTTATGGGTACGCGCAATGACGTCTTCCACCGGCTGTTGACCCCACAGCGCATCTTCATCATCCAGCGTCAGGAAAGCGATGTCCGTGCATTCCAGCATTTGCTGGTAGACCTGCTGCGTCTCTTCTTTGCTGGCCCACAGGCGTGGACGGTAGTTATTGTCGAAAATTACTTTCCCGCCATTGGCGCGGCATTCGCGCAGCAGAGAAAGCAGTTTTTCGCGACTGGTGGGGCTTAAGATCGCCAGGCTAATGCCGCTCAGATAGAGATAATCAAAATTCGCCAGTTCTGCACAAATCGCCGCCGATTGCTCGCTCTCCAGCCAGAATTTGGCCGCGGCTTCGTTACGCCAGTAGTAGAAAGTCCGTTCGCCGGTGCTGTCGGTTTCAATGTAATAAAGACCCGGCAGACGGTTTTCCATCCGTTGGGTCAGGGAAGTATCGACGTTCTCTCCGTGCCAGGCGTCCAGCATCTGCTGACTAAAACTGTCCGTTCCCAGCGCCGTTACGTAATGAACGGTTAATGCCGCAGGATCGACCTGACGAGCGATGTAGACGGAAGTGTTCAGGGTATCGCCGCCGAAACCGCGCTTAACGTCTGCGCCTTTCTCGGAAAGCTCAATCATGCATTCGCCAATCACGGCAATCTTTTTGGACATAGTCGTGAACCTGATCTGTAAAAAATTAGCGTTAGTTTGCGCTGCGGTGGTTTGTTGGTCAACTATATTAAAACACTGTTCCATTATTTTTTTGAGCCAGAACGTATTCCTGAGAAATTCCGTCGTTGCGCGGGCAAATTAACTCCTCTCTGGCGGTAAAGTTCTGCCGTAGCGCGCCGATAATATTTGTCGAGTCCGGCCAGTATCACTTTTAAACACAGGACATCTTCGATGATAAGGCAGGTTATCCAGCGAATAAGCAACCCTGAAGCAAGCATCGAGAGCTTGCAGGAACGGCGTTTTTGGTTGCAATGTGAGCGAGCTTACACCTGGCAGCCGATTTACCAGACTTCCGGGCGATTGATGGCCGTGGAGCTTTTAACGGTTGTCACGCATCCCGATAATCCTTTGCAACGACTGCCGCCAGATCGTTATTTTGCCGAAATCACCGTCAGGCATCGGATGGATGTGGTGAAAGAACAGATTGATTTACTAGCGAAAAAAGCCGCGTTCTTTGCTGAGCACGGTCTGCTGGCATCGGTTAATATTGATGGTCCTACACTTCTCGCCCTGCGTCAGCGGCCGGAGATTTTACGCCAGATTGACCGTCTTCCCTGGCTGCGCTTTGAACTGGTGGAACACATCCGCCTGCCGAAAGATTCAACATTTGCCTCAATGTGCGAATTTGGCCCGCTGTGGCTGGATGATTTTGGCACCGGGATGGCAAACTTTTCTGCGCTAAGTGAAGTGCGTTATGACTACATCAAAATCGCTCGCGAGTTGTTTGTGATGCTGCGCCAGTCGCCGGAAGGCCGCACGCTCTTTTCCCAGCTTTTGCATTTGATGAACCGCTACTGCCGCGGCGTGATTGTCGAAGGTGTCGAGACTGAGGAAGAATGGGGCGATGTGCAAAATTCTCCCGCATTCGCTGCACAAGGCTGGTTTCTTTCGCGCCCTGCGCCGATAGAAACGCTGGATTCAGTGGCGCTGGCTCTGTAAGCCGCCTCATTTTTCGCCTGGCTGGACTATCTTTAGGACTGGCACAGGAAGAACATGAGGAAGCGAACTATGAGCAAGGCAGGCAAAATAACCGCTGCGATTTCAGGGGCTTTCTTGTTGTTGGTCGTCGTGGCGATCATTTTGATTGCGACTTTTGACTGGAATCGTCTCAAACCGACCATCAACCAGAAAGTCTCTGCGGAATTGAATCGCCCCTTCGCTATTCGTGGCGATCTGGGCGTGGTGTGGGAGCGGCAAAAACAAGAAACCGGCTGGCGTAGCTGGGTGCCGTGGCCTCATGTGCACGCAGAAGACATCATTCTCGGCAACCCGCCGGATATTCCCGAAGTAACGATGGTGCATTTGCCGCGCGTAGAAGCGACGCTGGCTCCGCTGGCGCTGCTGACCAAAACGGTCTGGTTGCCGTGGATCAAGCTGGAAAAGCCTGATGCGCGCCTGATTCGCCTCTCTGAAAAGAACAACAACTGGACGTTCAACCTCGGCAACGATGACAACAAAGACGCGAATGCAAAACCGTCGGCGTGGTCGTTTCGGCTGGATAATATTCTGTTCGATCAAGGGCGGATCGCTATTGATGATAAAGTAAGCAAAGCGGATCTGGAGATTTTTGTTGATCCGTTAGGCAAGCCGTTGCCGTTCAGCGAAGTGACCGGATCGAAAGGTAAAACGGATCAAGAAAAGGTGGGCGATTACGTTTTTGGCCTGAAAGCACAAGGGCGCTATAACGGCGAACCACTCATGGGGACGGGTAAAATTGGCGGTATGCTAGCGCTGCGTGGTGAAGGGACACCGTTTCCGGTGCAGGCTGATTTTCGCTCCGGTAACACCCGTGTCGCTTTTGATGGCGTGGTGAATGACCCAATGAAAATGGGCGGCGTCGATTTACGGCTTAAATTTTCTGGCGATTCGCTGGGTGATCTCTACGAACTGACCGGCGTTCTGTTGCCCGATACGCCGCCGTTTGAAACCGATGGCCGACTGGTAGCGAAAATCGACACTGAAAAATCGTCGGTCTTTGATTATCGCGGCTTTAACGGGCGCATTGGTGATAGCGATATTCACGGTTCTCTGGTCTACACCACCGGCAAACCACGACCAAAACTGGAAGGTGACGTCGAGTCGCGGCAGTTACGGCTGGCAGATCTGGGGCCGTTGATTGGCGTTGATTCCGGGAAAGGTGCGGAAAAGTCGAAACGGTCTGAACAGAAGAAGGGCGAAAAGAATGTTCAGCCTGCGGGCAAAGTGCTGCCATATGACCGCTTCGAAACCGATAAATGGGATGCGATGGATGCCGATGTCCGTTTTAAAGGTCGGCGCATTGAGCATGGCAGCAGTCTGCCGATTAGCGATCTTTCTACCCATATCATCCTCAAAAACGCCGACCTGCGCCTGCAACCGCTGAAATTTGGCATGGCGGGCGGCAGTATTGCGGCGAACATTCATCTGGAAGGGGATAAAAAACCGATGCAGGGTCGGGCGGATATTCAGGCTCGTCGGCTGAAACTGAAAGCGTTGATGCCGGATGTGGCGCTGATGCAGAAAACACTGGGTGAAATGAACGGCGATGCTGAACTACGCGGTAGCGGCAACTCGGTGGCGGCGCTGCTGGGAAATAGTAATGGCAACCTGAAACTGTTGATGAATGACGGGCTGGTGAGCCGTAACCTGATGGAGATTGTCGGCTTGAACGTCGGTAACTACATTGTCGGTGCGATTTTTGGTGATGACGAGGTGCGGGTGAACTGCGCGGCGGCGAATCTGGATATTGCCAACGGCGTGGCGCGTCCGCAGATTTTTGCTTTCGATACTGAGAATGCGTTGATTAATGTTACCGGCACGGCAAGTTTTGCTTCGGAGCAACTGGATTTAACTGTCGATCCAGAGAGCAAAGGTATTCGGATTATCACGCTGCGTTCGCCGCTGTATGTCCGCGGAACGTTCAAAAATCCGCAGGCAGGGGTGAAAGCAGGGTCGTTGATTGCCCGTGGTGCTGTTGCGGCAGCACTGGCAACGCTGGTGACACCTGCGGCGGCATTACTGGCGTTGATATCACCTTCAGAAGGTGAAGCTAATCAGTGCCGGATGATTTTGTCGCAGATGAAGAAGTGATGATAATTGCCGGATGTCTGGCATCCGGCAATTAAACAGATTTAGATTGTTGGCAAAGTGTGCTTTGTTCATGCCGGATGCGGCGTGAACGCCTTATCCGGCCTACTAATCCTTGCGAATTCAATACATTGTATGGAAATTCAGGCCTGATAAGCGTAGCGCATCAGGCTTTTCACTCTTATTACAACGACTGATGTCGCGTCTCATGCGTCAGCAGCAGAGCGATTAGCGTCAAGCCGGCCATCGCCGCCAGATATAACCCTACCGCACCTAACCCGTAGTGAGTCTGCAGCCAGGCCGCGATATACGGTGCAACGGAAGCCCCGAGAATCGACGATACGTTGTAAGAGAATGATGCTCCGGTGTAACGCACTTCCGTTGGGAACAGCTCTGGCAACAGCGCGCCCATTGGCCCGAAGGTCAGCCCCATCAGACTTAACCCCAGCAGCAGGAAGGCAAAAACCAGAATCGGGTTGCCAGAACCGAGCAGCGGGTTAAAGGCGAACAGTGCGAACAGGATGATCAGTGTGGTGATGATTACCATGCTTTTACGACGACCAAAGGCATCAGCCAGCAATCCGGCTACCGGCACCATCACGCCAAAACCGATTACTGCCATCATCAGCATCCACAGCACTTCATTGCGCGGCAGGCCAAGCCCGACTGGCGCGGCGGCGGTACTGAAGGTCATTGAATAGACGGTCATGATGTAAAACAGCGTATAGGTCGCCAGCATGATAAAGGTGCCGAGTACCGTAACGCGTACGTGTTTGGTCAGCAGCGTACCCAGCGGGATCTTCACCTGCTTTTTCGCTTTAGCGACTTTCTCAAACACCGGCGACTCATGCAGCGACACGCGAACATACAGGCCGATAATCACCAGCACCGCCGAGAAGATAAACGGCACGCGCCAGCCCCAGCTCATAAACTGCTCGTCGGTTAGCAGCCAGGAAAGCAGCAGGAAAGTGCCGTTGGCAAAGAAGAAGCCAATCGGTGCGCCCAACTGCGGGAAGGAGCCATACAGCGCACGTTTACGCGGCGGCGCATTTTCGGTCGCCAGCAGCGCTGCGCCGCCCCATTCACCGCCTAATCCCAGGCCCTGACCAAATCGAGCCAGCGCCAGCAGCAGCGGGGCGAAAATACCAATCGTTGCGTAGCCAGGCAGCAGGCCGATGACCACCGTCGAAATTCCCATCGTTAGCAAAGAGGCGACCAGCGTCGCTTTACGCCCAACGCGATCGCCAAAATGACCAAACACGGCAGAGCCGATGGGGCGCGCGACGAAAGCGATAGCGAAGGTCGCGAGCGACTGTAGTGTCGCCGCCGCCGGATCGCCCTGCGGGAAGAAGATATGCGGGAATACAATAACGGCCGCAGTGGCGTAAATGTAGAAGTCGAAAAACTCAATGGCCGTGCCAATGAGGGAGGCGACAAGGACTTTATTACGCGAATTGATCGGCGTGTATTCTTGCTCGTTGTCGAGTGTTGTGGCTGTTGCTTGCATAATCTTTTCTTATTTTTTGTCTAACGAATAGCCATATTACGCACAGCAAAAGTGATATTTCAATGTGTAACAAACCACGAAAACGACTAAAAACCAGGCAAAAAGGGGATAATGTTTAGGCTGGTGATTTTTCTTCTATGAAATGCTTCACATAATTTCATAAATAGTCGATAAAACTGGTTTTAGGTTAAATAAAAGTTACCAACTGGATTTATATGCTGGGCTTATGAGTTGGCATGAAATTGTTTGCTCCTGAAGCGATACTGAAAAGGCGCAGGGGGAAGAGTTTCAGGAGGTTATGTGCACGTTATAGCCGGATGCGATGCTGGAGCATCTTACCCGGCCAGGGGGGAGCCAGACCGAATAAATTCGTAGGCCGGATAAAGCGTTTGCGCCGCATCCGGCATATTTTAATGTTGTGTTTTACCCGGCATTCGCGGGTCATCTTTGTACTCGGCGGTGGCAATCCACGCCGCGCAAAACAGCGTCAGACGGGCGAAGAAGTAGAAAAATGCCATCAGCCCCAGCACGGAACCAAAGGCTGCGCCGGAGGGGGATTTCATCAGCGATGGCAGGGTGTAGGTCATCACAATTTTAATCACTTCAAAACCAATAGCTGCGATGAATGTCCCGCGAATTAGCGCCTTTTTCCGTGGGCGGTGACGCGGCAGCCGCCAGAAGATCCAGAAGAAAAGCAGATAGTTGGCGAAGATGGAAATCGCCAGGCCAATCAATCGCCACGTCGGTTTCAGCCACTCAATGCTATTAAGGTGTAATGCGCTAATAATCATTTGCTGCGCAGAACCGGCAACGGAGGTGATTGAGAGCGTCACAATCAGCGCAATCAACAAGCCAATCAGCGAAATAAAATCACGCAGATATTTAACCCAGAATTTTTCTTGATCTTGCGGCGAACGTTCCCAGACATCACGCGACTGGGCGCGAATCGCTTCACGTAAATTGCCCATCCAGTTGATGCCGGAATAAAGTGCCACCGCCAGGCCAACAAGACCTACGGTAGTACGCTGCTGAACAGCGGTGTTGATGGTGTTTTTCAACGTGGCGGCAAGCGTTGGATCGCTGATGTTTTGCAGAATTTTGTCGAAGATATCCTGTAACAGCATCGGATGCGAAGCCAGCACAAAACCCCCAGCGGCAAACGACACCATCAAAATCGGGATCATCGACAAAAACGAGAAATAGGTGATCGCTGCGCCAAACTGATTACCCAGTCGATCGTTAAAGCGTTCAGTCGCGCGAATCAGGTGCGCGATGATCGGTTGGCGTTGGACTTTTTCGGCGGTGGTGGTGACAGTTTCCAGCACCTGGCTGACTTTGCCGCCTTTATCGCTATTATCCAGATGCTTAATCGGCTCATGCTCCAGATCCTGGGTGGGACGTTTGATCTCGTTTTCCTGCGTCATCCGCTCTTTAGTCCTTCAGTCGTTGTCTGTCTTAAAAAGTATAGTCGGTCAGTCCAGGTGCTCTTTCATTACGCCTGCGACCCACTGCATAAACAGGTTTACACGGCGGGAAAGCTCCCGACGCTGAGGGTAAACCAGGGAAATGGAGAGTGGAGCGGCGCGATAGCTGGGCAACACTTCAATAAGCCGTCCGGCGCGCAGGGCTTCGCGCACGGCGATGCGGGGGATCTGAATAATCCCCAGCCCCGCCAGACCGGCGGCGAGATAGGTTTCGCTACTGTTTACCGTCAACATGCCGCCGGACTTAAACCACTGGACGCCATGACCACTGGCAACCTCAAAACCCAATGGGTGCACGCCCAGATGTGGCGTGTAATGCACTACCGCGTGTGAAGTCAGATCGTCGGGATTTTGCGGATAACCAAAGCGCGTCAGATAGTGCGGACTGGCACAGTTGACCATCGTCAGTTTGCCGAGTGGACGGGTGATGAGTCCATCGTCGGGTAACGTACCTGTGCGAACCACACAATCAAAGCCATCATGAAGAATATCTACCTGACGGTCGCTGCTACTTAATTCGAGTTCAATACCCGGATACTGATACAGAAAATCGGGTAACCGCGGCAGCAACAAATTTTTCGCCATTCCGACCGGGATATCGACGCGCAATTTACCGCTGATGCTGGTGGTATCCTGCAAAAACAGGCCGTCCAGTTCGTTGAGATTACTCAACACATCTTTCGCCCGTTGATAATAGGTCATACCATCCGGCGTCAGTTGTACCCGCCGCGTGGTACGCTGGAGGAGCTGGGTGCCAAGCTGGTTTTCCAGTGCCTGGATTTGACGCGAGACGCTACCTTTCGGCAGAGCAAAGAAATCTGCCGCGCGGGAAAAACTTTCCAGCTCCGCGACTTTGATGAACAACTGCATTGCGTGAATTTTATCCATTTCTTTGACCGATTGTTGTTCACAGCGAAACAGTAACGCGCATATCGCATTATTTATTGTTTTTTCTAACATCTAATGCATGATTTCACAACGGTGCAACGCAGAAAGTGAGGATATTTTAGAGAATAAAGGGTGGATTAGCGTTCCCTGAATAGAGAAATAACCAGCAGAAGGTCATAATTTTGACTCATTTCATAAAATGCACAAACAGCGTATTGCGGATTAGTGCGCAATCTAATCATTTTCTTTAACCGTAGACGTTATTAAAACGAGCGATAAATCTACTTTAATTGCCTGAATGCGGCGCAAAATATAAGGAATTCCTTAAGAATTTTTTAAATAGTGCCCTCGACATGTAATTTCGGGCATTTAGCTGTAACTATTTATATCGGTAACTATTTTCTACGTTTCATCTCTGTAGAATGGCCACCGCCAAATGGCGAATTCTTATTTTGTCTCTCGGGTAATACCCTTCCACTACTTAAGTCTTTTTAACGTATTCAGGTGGAGATTCAGTAATGCAAATAATCATGTTTGACAGGCAGTCAATATTTATTCATGGAATGAAAATCAGTTTACAACAGCGTATTCCAGGGGTAGGTATTCAGGGCGTCAGTCAGGCAGATGAGCTATGGCAAAGACTTGAAAGCTATCCCGAAGCCTTAGTGATGTTGGATGGCGATCAAGACGGTGAATTTTGCCAGTGGTTATTGCAAAAAACCGTGGTGCAATTTCCTGATATTAAAGTGTTAATCACGGCGACGGATTGCAACAAACGATGGTTGCAGGAGGTTATCCACTTTAATGTGATGGCCATTGTGCCGCGTGATTCAACCGTTGAGACGTTCGTATTGGCGGTAAACAGTGCGGTGATGGGCATGATGTTTCTGCCCGGCGACTGGCGAACAGCGCCGGAAAAAGAGTCGAAAGATCTCGCATCATTAAGCGCCCGCCAGCGGGAAATTTTAACCATGCTGGCGGCAGGCGAATCGAATAAAGAGATTGGCCGGGCGTTAAATATCAGCACCGGAACGGTAAAGGCGCATCTGGAATCGCTTTATCGACGTCTGGAAGTGAAAAACCGAACCCAGGCGGCAATGATGTTAAATATCTCCTCCTGAAGTAATGCCAGTCAGTTAAGCAACTGACTGGCTCTTTTTCGGGGCTGTGGGGTATTTCCAGGGCCTCTCCTTTACCACTCTCGGGAAGGCCCTTTCCCTTCTTGTCGGTAATTTCACAAGTTGTCCCA
>NZ_PYQM01000063.1:0-13983 GCF_003027595.1 Escherichia sp. 20412-1
GAGCATTATAACGAATGGCATCCGCATAGTGCGTTGGGTTATCGCTCGCCACGGGAATATCTGCGGCAGCGGGCCTGTAATGGGTTAAGTGATAACAGATGTCTGGAAATATAGGGGCAAA
This sequence comes from Escherichia sp. 20412-1, assembly GCF_003027595.1. Lineage (NCBI taxonomy): Bacteria > Pseudomonadati > Pseudomonadota > Gammaproteobacteria > Enterobacterales > Enterobacteriaceae > Escherichia > Escherichia sp. 20412-1. The sequence goes on from NZ_PYQM01000063.1 coordinate 122, forward strand.
TCCATGTTTATTATTTAATAAAATAAGAATCTATTTTGTCAACGCCTTTAACAAAGTCACCCTGCACCACATTTTTACACAAACCCATACAATTTAGGATAAAAATTGATTTTTTTCTCTAACCATACCATTTTGTTGTATTTTTCTTAATAATCTCTATTCTCGACATACCAACAGATTCTTATTTATATCTTATTTTTGTATTTATCTTTATGCTTTTATGCTTCTGGGTAATTATTTGCAGATCTGCCCTGCAGAAAAAATGCAGATCATATGATTTAACCACTAATGACATATAACCATACGTAGCGTATAGGATGGAAGAAAAAATATATTTTCACCTCAGTTATGAGATGATGGCCGGCGACACAGAAGATGCTCCTACCCACGTAATATGGGCACAAGCCTAAGCGAGGTTCTGATTTTCAAATTTTTCCGGACTGAGACCGCCACACCAACTGTGCCATCGCCAGCGAATGTAATCGCACTCGATATAATTAAACACAATTTCCAACATTATTTCCCTACAGATAAAATGTTCACCGTGGAGACATTCCACTTTCAGCGGATGAAAGAAGCCTTCCACGCAGGCGGTAGCATCAGCCTTTTGCGCTCATACTGCCACGTAGATTATGCCGCTTCAGCATCGCCTGATAATCTACTAAACAGCACAGACCTCCACGGCTCGTGTGAACGATAACGTTCCGGGGTTTTTTACACCGCCATAACGCCATCTGTAGGGCATCTCAGGTCTGTTGCGCCATTATGCGCGGCTACATCGACCAGCCAATAACCGTACGTGACCACAGATTAATTACCTCTGCCATATACAGCCAGCCTTCATCTGTGCGTAATTAAGTGATATCTCTCGCCCACTTCTGGTTCGAGCCACTGGAGTAAAAAATCCAGCCCCATCAGATTTTCCGACACAGGCAGGCCGTGTGCGCGGTAACTGACCGGGCTGAACTTCCGGGAGGTGCCATCAGCCCCTGACGGCGCAGGCTTGCTGCCACGGTTTTTACGTTGAAGTGGTAACCCTGAGCGTGCAGTTTATCAGTCAGGTGTGGAGCACCATAACGTTATTTTGACCTAGTAAAAGCCTCATGAATAACGCTGTCGAAACGCAGACTGAACTGCTGACGTAAACTTATCCTTGTACGCCGCTGATACAACGTATACCAGCCGCTGCTAGCCACCCGGAGTGCGTGGCACATTTCGTTGATGCTGAACTCAGCCTGATATTTTTCAATAAAGACACACTTCATTTCAGGCGATTCGCGAACTATATCGCGGCCTTTTGGAGGATAGCCAGCTATCCATCCCGTTCTACCAGTTGGTGTTTGAGAGGTGCAATCTCGGTGGATGTCTCCAGCTCACGAGCTGCGGCAGCAACACCAATGCGTTCCGCAAGCTTCAGAGCTCCACTGTAAAATTTAGGTGAATGCTGTTTACGAGGCTTTTTGCTGGTTGATACTGTTTTTGTCATGTGAGTCACCTCTGAGTGAAAGTTTACTCACTTAGCTTCCTGCCTACTATTGCTGGGTAAAATCAAAGGCTGTCGCTACGATACTGCCTGTGTGAAGAACTCATTTCATTCTCTGAAAGCAGTATGTATCCCACGGAGAACTTCTTTACCTACCGAAGTATAATGCAGGTTACAGTGTTTATCATATCGAGTGTGATAGCCTCAGTCGGAATAATTTGAAAACCAAGCAGCACCTTAGTTTAAGACAATGCCCACTTACGTAGGTAGTATCAGCCCGCCTCTGCATAACCTCGTCCATACAGCCCCAGACTGTTAGTATGACTAAGAAAATTGTTCGTATTTATTTAAATACTGAATTTTACATAGCAGCATGTATATGAAAGGCTGTTGTTACACGATATCTATATGTAAATGTTTTCCATACTCTAAATTTACCACATGAAAAATAACATTCATCACAACTATTTAGATTGGTAAAGTGCATCTTATATTTTGCAGAATACAGCATGGTCATACTTATCTGATCAGAAGGTTCATGCAAATTCAGAAAATTGCGATTCACTACGTAGGCTAGATAGGCGCAGCACATCAGAATTTTTTGTATTTGCTGTCAAATTAAAACTTATTTGATTTATTTATTGCGTTTTTTTATCAAATCTTGTTATTTTTTACATGGATATTAAAAAAAGTTTATTTTATAGTTTCCTCATAATCATAAAACGCGATATTTCAGGTTATTTATGGGACTAGTCTTTATACTTGCAAGCGATAATAATTTCTTTAATTACGGGATGGAATTAATATCAAACACTAATAAAAAAATCAAATGCGTTGAATTTAATGGTATTGACACATTAACACATAAAGACATTGCATCTAAAAAATATTTAGTTTGCGATGATGTCAGTTATTATATTTATAGTCTTTTATTTGCTGAAAGTTCAATAAAATGTATTTGTATTAAAGATATCAAATTGCATAATGGAACAGTTTGCGTTTATGAAAGCAACACATCTATTATTGAATCAATCAACTCATTTAACAACATTGAGAGAGAGATCTTTTTTTTATATTTTTTCCACCAAAAGAGAGTAAAGGAAATTGCCAAAATAACGTGTCTTTCAACTGATAAAATTTACTATAGATTCAATCGCATTAAATCAAAACTAGGGATAGAAACCACCAGAAAGTTAACAGCATCATTAAAGAAATTTTTCAACCAACGTGTAGGTAACCAACATAAATTCGTTAATCGCGCATAATTTCATTATGATAATAATAATATTATTATAATCAAGTTTACTAAAAACAAAACAACACCTTGTTTTTAATTAATATTTATTTTTTTACTGTTTTCCCCCACACGTTGAAATTTCGAGTTTACACAGCTTAAAAACTCATTAAATTATATATATACAAAGCATGAGGTGGCTTTATGAATAGTCGAGTTGCTTGTACCAAGTTTGACCTCCCTGTCAATAGGAATTTTGATAATAACCACACCTTGGTATTGAAAAAAATACGCTTTTACAATAGTGCATTGATTTTTATCAGAAATGCACAATTAGTGATTAAGGCAACAGATGGGGATGTTATTGATATCTCTCCCGGCTCTTTGTGTTATATAGAAAAGAACCTTGTCATTGATGCAACATTAAAAGTGCTTGGAAGTGGTGTACCCTATGATATTTATACGATCGATAGCAATATATTAAGTAGTATCTGTAAGGTCATGGAGCCGGTTTTGTCAGGCCAACGTTTAGTCAGCCAGGTAAGAAAAAGAATATTTTTTTATAAACTGGAAGAAACAGATAAAGAGATTTTTAGACGCCTTATGAGTGATGACTTACCACCATACAGGCAAGTTTATAAGATTGCTTATTTGCTTTCAAGGATTCAGGAAATTGAACCTCTTGCGTATTCCTTATCTGTATCGATAGATATAACTTTTACTGAGAAAATTAAAAAAATTATTGAAGAAGATTTATCAAGAGGCTGGAAACTGAGCGATCTGAAAGATATCCTGCATATGTCAGAAGTTTCAATTCGGAAAAAACTTGAAAGAGAAAACAATAACTTTAATGCGTTGGTGTTAGATATCAGAATGCAGCATGCGGCGAAGATGATTACATCCACTGAAAAGCATATCAATAGAATTTCGTATGATGTTGGATATACAAGCACATCTTATTTCATTCGAAACTTCAAAAGTTACTTTGGTATTACACCGAAACAGTTTTCTCTCAAGGTAAAAAGAAAAAATTAAATGTCCACTTTCTGGTATCAGGGGAGCGTTTATATGCTCAGTGGACTAGACAAAAAGGACACGAGTTTCGCAGGCCGAACAGCGAATACTCATGTCCTGTATTTGCAACTTTTTTAGCTCTCAACCACATTTATGCGACTCAATACCCAACATTCAATGATCCAAATAAAGATAATGCATCCAACTGGTCATTCTCAGCAGCACCTTACGCATCACTGAAACATGGCTGAAATGGTCGGAGTAAACCGCCACCTGGGCGTAGATACCATCAGGTAAAGCATCAATATCAGCGTTAGGGTCCAGTTCGATGGTTCCCAGCACACCGTCAGTTCCAGGCACGACCGTTAATGATTGCAGTACCCCCTGCGCCTGGTACGAACCTCCAGGCACCACCGGCAAGATACTGGTCAGTTTGCCGTGGAATACCTGCCCCGGCAGCGCGTTAAATACCACTTCCGCATCATCGCCGGGTTTCAGACGCAACAGCGAGTTTTGCCGGAACTGGGCGACAATTTGCCGTTTTTGCTCAGGGATAAAGACCATCACCGGACGCAGCGGCAAAGCTGCCGCGTAAGTGCCTGGACGGATTAGCACCTGAGTAACATAGCCATTGCTCGGTGCACGAATAATGGTCTGCTCAAGGTTATATTTCGCTTCGGTAAGTTGCGCCCTTAAGCTGACAATCTGCGACTGCTCGCCGTTGACCATGCTGTCGAGTTGGCTCTGGATCTGCGCCTGCTCCGCCACGGAACCTTTCACCAGCGCATCCTGGGCGAGAAAATTTTGCCGCGCGTCGTCGATGTCACGTTCCGAAAACGGATTCACCGCCGCCTGGCTACCTTTCAGGTAACGTTGATAATTTTTAAACAGCCGGTCGCGCTCCGCTGAAACCTGAGTGGTGTTAGCCTGCGCTTCAGTGAGCTGCGCTTGCAGCGTCTTAATATTATGTGTCGCCGTCATCAGGTCGGCCTGAAGTCGGTCTACCCGCGCCTGATAACGCACCGGGTCGAGCTTAAAAAGCACCTCGCCCTTTTGAATAAGCTGATTATTTTTGTCCGTGACTTCAGTAACAATCCCTGTGACCTGGGGCGTGATGGGGATGGCAATCACCGCCTTTTGCGCCATAAAGGTGTAGGGATGGTTATAGTTCATCAATAAAATCAAACCACTCACCAGAAACACGCCACCGAGCGCCGCCGTCGCCAGCGTCCACTGATTCACCGGAATACGGAAGATTTTAAATATCGCCCACGCCAGCGCCACGTAAGTTAAGACAATCAACAGATCCATGATTAGATCTCCGGAAACGTGGAGTAGTCAGGTTTTTTCTCAGCAGCGAGTTGCTGCTCCAGCCGGGAGATGCGATCAGAAAGCGCGGCAATTTCTGGGTCAGGCGTTTTCTCTTGCGGTGTAATATGCGACTGCATCCCCCAGCCGCGCTCCGGTTGGTAAAGCGTGGCCCAGATCCACAGGAACGGCCAGATAATGTGGAGCGTAAATAAGCTGACCCACCCTGCGGTATGAATGGCGTCGGCATGAGGATGGTTGCGTTTTTTGGCAATCAAATAGGGGATGTCATGTATCGCGATGATTCCATAAAAGATCACCAGAAAGACGAAAATCAGCACTCCCAACGCGAAATAGTTTAGAAACATAGCTGCCTCGGATTCACGCTTATCAGAGTTGTTATGGGCTGGCAGCCAGATGGGCGTCGGGCTGATTATTTGACAATAATCCGGGTTTGCGATTCTCGCCATCACACCGAAGAATAATTTTAAGCGGTGATGAGTTACTCAGTGACATAGCGGCCTTAAGGCAGAGCCAGAACATGCCGTAGATCACATCGGGTGAACGACTTAAGAAAATATCTTGTGATTTAGATCACAAAGATTCAACAAACTATCAAAGAAAAAACGTGACAAACCTCACATTTAAATGCCATTTTTAGCGAAAATCACCGCCTTGTTGTTTTTTTACACAAGTATTTTGTGATGAATATCACGTCAATTACCTCTCTACCCCCTATATTTATGTGATTGATATCACACAAAAGACCGTCGACTGGACAGTTAACCGATTCAGTGCCAGATTTCGCAGTATCTACAAGGTCCGGCTACCTCTGCCGCCACATTAACAAAAAACCTCGGGCTTCCAGCCTGCGCGACAGCAAACATAAGAAGGGGTGTTTTTATGTCATCCGATATTAAGATCAAAGTGCAAAGCTTTGGTCGTTTCCTCAGCAACATGGTGATGCCAAATATCGGCGCGTTTATCGCGTGGGGTATCATCACCGCGTTATTTATTCCAACAGGGTGGTTACCGAACGAAACGCTGGCGAAGCTGGTCGGGCCGATGATCACTTATCTCCTGCCGCTGCTGATCGGTTATACCGGTGGTAAGTTGGTAGGTGGTGAACGTGGCGGCGTGGTCGGTGCTATCACCACCATGGGCGTTATCGTCGGCGCAGATATGCCGATGTTCCTCGGTTCTATGATTGCAGGCCCGCTGGGCGGCTGGTGCATTAAGCATTTCGACCGCTGGGTAGATGGTAAGATCAAATCCGGTTTTGAGATGCTGGTGAACAACTTCTCTGCCGGTATCATGGGGATGATCCTCGCGATTCTGGCATTCATGGGGATTGGTCCGCTGGTTGAAGCCCTGTCTAAAATGCTGGCTGCGGGCGTTAACTTCATGGTTGTCCATGACATGCTGCCGCTGGCGTCTATCTTTGTTGAACCGGCGAAAATCCTGTTCCTTAACAACGCCATTAACCACGGTATCTTCTCGCCGCTGGGTATTCAGCAGTCCCATGAGATGGGCAAATCCATCTTCTTCCTGATTGAAGCAAACCCGGGTCCGGGTATGGGCGTTCTGCTGGCGTACATGTTCTTTGGTCGTGGTAGCGCTAAACAGTCTGCGGGCGGTGCGGCAATCATCCACTTCCTGGGCGGTATCCACGAAATCTACTTCCCGTATGTGCTGATGAATCCGCGTCTGATCCTCGCCGTTATCCTCGGCGGTATGACTGGCGTGTTTACGCTGACTATTCTGGGCGGTGGTCTGGTTTCTCCGGCATCTCCGGGTTCTATCCTCGCGGTACTGGCGATGACGCCAAAAGGTGCTTACTTCGCTAACATCGCGGGTGTATGTGCGGCAATGGCGGTTTCCTTCGTTGTCTCTGCCATTCTGCTGAAAACCAGCAAAGTGAAAGAGGAAGACGATATTGAAGCGGCAACTCGCCGTATGCAGGACATGAAAGCTGAGGCTAAAGGCGCGTCTCCGCTGTCTGCTGGTGATGTGACTAACGACCTGAGCCACGTGCGTAAAATCATCGTTGCCTGTGACGCTGGTATGGGTTCCAGTGCAATGGGCGCAGGTGTGCTGCGTAAGAAAATTCAGGATGCCGGTCTGTCACAGATTTCCGTCACTAACAGCGCGATCAATAACCTGCCGCCAGATGTGGATCTCGTCATCACTCACCGTGATCTGACCGAGCGCGCTATGCGTCAGGTTCCGCAGGCTCAGCATATTTCGCTGACTAACTTCCTCGACAGTGGCCTGTACACCAGCCTGACCGAACGTCTGGTTGCTGCCCAGCGCCATACTGAAAACGAAGAGAAAGTGAAAGACAGCCTGAAAGACAGCTTTGACGATTCTAACGCCAACCTGTTCAAACTGGGCGCGGAGAACATCTTCCTCGGTCGTAAAGCGGCAACTAAAGAAGAAGCTATTCGCTTTGCTGGCGAACAACTGGTGAAAGGCGGTTACGTTGAGCCGGAATACGTACAGGCAATGCTGGATCGTGAAAAACTGACCCCGACCTATCTGGGTGAGTCTATCGCCGTGCCGCACGGTACGGTTGAAGCGAAAGATCGCGTGCTGAAAACTGGCGTCGTGTTCTGTCAGTACCCGGAAGGCGTGCGCTTCGGTGAAGAAGAAGATGACATTGCCCGTCTGGTGATTGGTATTGCTGCCCGTAACAACGAGCACATTCAGGTTATCACCAGCCTGACCAACGCGCTGGATGATGAGTCCGTCATTGAGCGTCTGGCACACACCACCAGCGTGGATGAAGTGCTGGAACTGTTGGCTGGTCGTAAGTAACCCATTCCCACCCTCTCCACATGGAGAAGGTGGGGCTAATTGCCTGATGCGCTACGCTTATCAGGCCTACAAAACAAAGTGCAATTTATTGAATTTGCTCGTTCTTGTAGGCCGGATAAAGCGTTTACGCCGCATCCGGCAATATCTCGGCCCCTCTCCTCATGGAGAGGGTTTGGGTGAGGGAAATGCCTCACCCCAGCCCTCTCGGGTAAAAACATTGATGAAGGTTAATACTATGAAAGCATTACATTTTGGCGCAGGTAACATCGGTCGTGGCTTTATCGGTAAACTGCTGGCTGATGCGGGTATTCAACTGACATTTGCCGATGTCAATCAGGTGGTACTTGATGCCCTGAATGCCCGTCATAGCTACCAGGTTCATGTGGTCGGTGAAACCGAGCAGGTCGATACCGTTTCCGGCGTTGATGCCGTCAGCAGTATTGGTGATGACGTGGTGGATTTAATCGCTCAGGTCGATTTAGTCACTACCGCCGTTGGCCCGGTCGTGCTGGAACGAATTGCTCCGGCGATTGCTAAAGGGCTGGTGAAACGCAAAGAACAAGGTAATGCATCCCCACTGAACATCATCGCGTGTGAAAACATGGTTCGCGGCACCACTCAGTTGAAAGGCCATGTAATGAATGCCCTGCCGGAAGAAGCAAAAGCGTGGGTTGAAGAACACGTTGGCTTTGTCGATTCCGCCGTTGACCGCATCGTGCCACCTTCTGCTTCTGCAACCAACGATCCGCTGGAAGTGACGGTAGAAACCTTCAGCGAATGGATTGTCGATAAAACTCAATTCAAAGGCGCGCTGCCAAACATCCCAGGTATGGAGCTAACCGACAACCTGATGGCATTTGTTGAGCGTAAACTCTTCACCCTGAATACGGGCCATGCTATAACCGCGTACCTCGGAAAACTGGCGGGTCATCAGACCATTCGTGACGCAATTCTCGATGAGAAAATCCGTGCGGTGGTAAAAGGTGCGATGGAAGAAAGCGGCGCGGTGCTAATCAAGCGCTACGGTTTTGATGCTGATAAACATGCTGCGTATATCCAGAAAATCCTCGGCCGTTTTGAAAACCCGTATCTGAAAGATGATGTGGAGCGTGTAGGCCGTCAGCCGCTGCGTAAACTGAGCGCCGGAGATCGTCTGGTAAAACCGCTGCTGGGTACGCTGGAGTACGGTTTACCGCACAAAAACCTGATTCAGGGTATTGCTGCCGCCATGCACTTCCGCAGTGAAGAAGATCCACAGGCTCAGGAACTGGCTGCGCTGATTGCCGACAAAGGGCCGCAGGCTGCGCTGGCACAGATTTCCGGGCTTGATGCCAACAGCGAGGTTGTCACAGAAGCGGTAACCGCTTATAACGCAATGCAATAATGGTGGACCAGGCGCAGGGGTCCCTGCGCCCGAATAACAGATTGTCAGATATGCAGGCAACAATGGAACAAACCCAGGCCTTTGAAAACCGTGTGCTTGAGCGTCTGAATGCTGGCAAAACCGTGCGAAGCTTTCTGATTACCGCCGTCGATCTCCTGACCGAGGCGGTGAATCTTCTGGTGCTTCAGGTATTCCGCAAAGACGATTACGCGGTGAAGTATGCTGTAGAACCGTTACTCGACGGCAATGGCCCGCTGGGCGATCTGTCCGTGCGCTTAAAGCTGATTTATGGGCTTGGCGTAATCAGTCGCCATGAATACGAAGATGCGGAACTGTTGATGGCACTGCGGGAAGAGCTGAACCACGACGGCAACGAGTACGCGTTTACCGATGATGAAATTCTTGGGCCATTTGGCGAACTGCATTGCGTGGCGGCGCTACCACCGCCGCCACAGTTTGAACCAGCAGACTCCAGTTTGTACGCGATGCAAGTTCAACGCTATCAACAAGCTGTGCGATCAACAATGGTCCTTTCACTGACAGAGCTGATTTCCAAAATCAGCTTAAAAAAAGCCTTTCAAAAGTAAGCAATGCTCGCTTACTGCTGCCCCTCTACCTGCTTCGGTCGATAAAGCCGACGATAATATTCCAGGCGTTGGAGATATAACGGCACGCTTTCCTCAGGTATATCGGACGGGATCGCGTTACGAGGGGGAAGTTTATTCAGATACTCCCGGAACGCCTGGCTAGATGCCATGAAATCTACGGCTTTATCGATAAAAAGCGGAACGTTTTCACCTATTTTGCCCATCATAATATCTCCGAATTACCCCGCGCCGGGAATGCGCGGCCGCCAATTTTAGTTTAGATCCCGGTAAAAATGGCATTAAGGAAAACGTGCGAAATCTACAACGTTTGTCCTTGCTTGCTTATTACTTTTTATTAATCAATAAATTACATTCTTTTCTGAACGCAAAATTGGTTACCCAGCAAAACTATTACAATACCATCGGTTGTGAACAAAGCACCCCGTCACGCATACTAGGACTATAAATTTATCTTTATCAGAAGCCATCACATGAAAGAAGTCGAAAAAAACGAAATTAAACGTCTTAGCGATCGCCTGGACGCCATCCGTCACCAACAGGCCGACCTGTCGCTGGTTGAAGCCGCAGACAAATATGCCGAACTGGAAAAAGAGAAAGCCATGCTGGAAGCTGAAATTGCTCGTCTGCGTGACGTTCACAGCCAAAAACTCAGCAAAGAAGCACAAAAGCTGATGAAAATGCCTTTCCAGCGTGCGATTACTAAAAAAGAGCAAGCGGACATGGGCAAACTGAAGAAGAGTGTTCGTGGGCTGGTGGTAGTGCACCCAATGACCGAGCTGGGCCGTGAAATGGGCCTGCAAGAGATGACAGGGTTCTCAAAGATCGCGTTTTAAGTTCCTTTCTGGTCGCTGTAATCACAGCCTCTCACGATTTACTCGCTCCTGCTGGCACATGCAGGAGCCCCTTTCAAATACTAAAAATTATTAACATTCTTAGCATTGCATGTTCAATTTTGTCCGACTGTCTGCATGAACATCACAAGTCAAATTCTGAAAATATGCTGCGTAATAAAAGAGCTATATATAAATAATAAGTATGATTATTTACATTCCAATGATTAATTATTTATGTTTTCCAGCCAGTGTCACGTTTATCGTCACAAAACATTTACCATACAAATATTAACTTCTTACCCTCCTCACCTTAACTCCGTTAAACATTTGACATGAATTGACACCGGTCATTAAAATTCGCGAGATTAGGTTATTAGTATCTACAAACTAAAATAGTTTGACATTTAATAACACACTCTCAGCACCCATTAATTCGAAAACTCTCTCATAAATTTTTATTGTGAATATGAAATATTAAATTATTCATACAAAAAATAACTACAACGTAGTTATCAAAGCATCAGGATTATGAAAAGGAATTCATCCTATGAACATGAAGAAAGCAGTACTAAGAGTGTTAACAATATCGTCACTCTGCGCATTAACAGGGTGTGACAATACTGAAAAAGTAAACGCAATTGATGAGTTCACCAAACAGCAAGCGTTACAACAAGGTCAAATAGACACTCTAAAAAAGCAGCAAGAACAATATAAAAATAAAATTGAAATTATTGAAAAACAACAAAATAGCATCATAAGCAGTACCAAAACTCTTGCCAGCATCGTAAAGGCAGTCAAAGACAAACAGGACGAATTTATCTTCACTGAATTTAACCCAGCACAAACCCAATACTTCATTTTAAATAACGGCTCTGTCGGTTTAGCAGGTCGGGTACTGTCTGTCGATGCGGTTGAAAATGGCAGCGTTATTCGTATTTCGCTGGTTAACCTATTAAGCGTTCCCGTATCAAATATTGGCTTTCATGCTACATGGGGCAATGAAAAACCTGCCGATCCTAAAGACTTAACAAAATGGCAGCAATTACTTTTCAGTACCTCAATGAACTCCTCGCTGAAATTATTACCAGGTCAATGGCAAGACATTAATCTGACGCTGAAAGGCGTATCTCCCAATAATCTGAAATACCTGAAACTCGCCATCAATATGGCAAACCTTCAGTTCGACGACCTTCACTCTGCGGAATCCCGACAGAGAAAAAGCAAAAAATAAATGCGGCTTCTGCGCTTATATCAAGGAATAGAGAGCATCAATAATGAACAAAATATTTAAAGTTATCTGGAACCCGGCGACGGGCAGTTATAGCGTTGCCAGCGAAACGGCAAAAAGCCGTGGGAAGAAGAGCGGGCGCAGTAAGCTGTTAATTTCTGCGTTAGTTGTCGGTGGGTTGTTGTCGTCTGGAGCACATGCAGAAGTCGCTCTTGATGGCGGTAAATCTGCTGAAGCTACTCCACTTAGTAATGGCTGGATTGCCATTGGTTTTGGAGCCATCGCAACATCAGCACAAACAGGGCCAAGTGGAGGATCCAATACATCAAGTGTTGCAATAGGGCAAAGTGCGTTCTCTGGCGTGGGGGGAACCTCATTAGGCTTCAGTAGCAATGCGTCTGGAGAAAGATCGGTAGCGTTGGGGCAAGCAACTGTAGCTACTGGCAGCCGGGCTATTGCAATCGGAAGTGCGGCTCAAGCAACCAAAGAGTATTCCCTTGCGTTGGGGAATAGCGCTCATGCTAACGGTGATTATGCCACCGCGATAGGCAAAGACAGCGAAGCCAATGGCTTGCATTCACTCGCGATAGGCCAAGCAAGTGAGGCGACCAAAGCCGGTTCTGTCGCTATGGGCTATAACAGCCAGTCAAACGGAACAGGGGCTGTCGCACTGGGGCAGGACAGCTTTGTGAGCGGAAACGATAGCGCCGCTCTTGGTAATGGAGCCAGAACATCAGGAAATAATTCCGTCGCGCTTGGTGCGGGTGCTCTCGCAGCGGAAGACAATGTTATCTCTGTCGGTAACAATACGGACCAGCGAAAAATTGTATTTGTTGATAAAGGCATCATCAACAAAACAAGTACCGATGCCGTCAATGGCTCGCAGATTTTTGCGCTTAGCCAATCGGTAGCAAACCGGTTAGGCGGCAATGCCAGCGTGAATGCTGCTGACGGAACCGTTAATGCGCCAACCTATACTATTTCCTCAGGGACCTACAACAATGTAGGTGATGCTCTTGATGCAGTGAATTCGACAATCAACACCACCAATACGGCGGTGACAGATCTGAAGGACGATTCTCTGCTATGGGATGGCACTGCATTCAGTGCCAAACACGGCACCAGCACCACCAACAAAATCACCAACGTCATGGCCGGTAGCCTGTCAGACACCAGTACCGATGCCGTCAACGGCTCGCAACTGAAAACGACAAACGATAACGTTGCCACCAACACCACCAACATCACTAACCTGACCAATGATGTCGCGGATATCAACACCACAATCACAGGCCTGGAAGATGATGCACTGCAGTGGAATGGTACTGCGTTCAGCGCCAAACATGGCACCAACACCACCAGCAAAATCACCAACGTCATGGCCGGTAGCCTGTCAGATACCAGCACCGATGCCGTCAACGGCTCGCAACTGAAAACGACAAACGATAACGTTGCCACCAACACCACCAATATCACCAACCTGACCAATGATGTCGCAGATATCAATACCACAATCACGGGTCTGGAAGATGATTCCCTGCAGTGGAATGGTACGGCGTTCAGTGCCAAACACGGCACCAGCACCACCAACAAAATCACCAACGTCATGGCCGGTGACCTGTCAGACACCAGTACCGATGCCGTCAACGGCGCGCAACTGAAAACGACAAACGATAACGTTGCCACCAACACCACCAACATCACCAACCTGACCAATGATGTCGCGGATATCAATACCACAATCACGGGCCTGGAAGATGATGCCCTGCAGTGGAATGGTACGGCATTCAGCGCCAAACACGGCACCAGCACCACCAACAAAATCACCAACGTCATGGCCGGTGACCTGTCAGACACCAGTACCGATGCCGTCAACGGCTCGCAACTGAAAACGACAAACGATAACGTTGCCACCAACACCACCAACATCACCAACCTGACCAATGATGTCGC
>NZ_PYQM01000064.1:0-13138 GCF_003027595.1 Escherichia sp. 20412-1
CAGGCATTTGTCACCATTGCCGGATGCTGCGTGAACGCCTTATCCGGCCTACAAATGGCGCAAGAATCAGTAGGCCTGATAAGACGCGCGAGCGTCGCATCAGGCATTTGTCACCATTGCCGGATGCTGCGTGAACGCCTTATCCGGCCTACAAATGGCGCAAGAATCAGTAGGCCTGATAAGACGCGCGAGCGTCGCATCAGGCATTTGTCACCATTGCCGGATGCGGCGAGAACGCCTTATCCGGCCTGCGAATGGTGCAAGAATCAGTAGGCCTGATAAGACGCGCGAGCGTCGCATCAGGCATTTGTCACCATTGCCGGATGCGGCGAGAACGCCTTATCCGGCCTGCAAATGGCACGAGAATTGTAGGCCTGATAAGCGTAGCGCATCAGGCAGTCTGGCGTTGGTCATAACCCCATCATCCTCTGTAGCGGACATAACAACATGAAAGAACTTGTGGTCGTTGCCATTGGTGGCAACAGCATTATCAAAGATAACGCCAGCCAGTCGATTGAGCATCAGGCGGAGGCGGTGAAAGCCGTCGCCGATACGGTGCTGGAAATGCTGGCTTCCGATTACGACATTGTGCTGACCCACGGCAATGGGCCGCAGGTCGGTCTGGATTTACGCCGCGCGGAGATTGCCCATGAGCGAGAAGGGCTGCCCCTAACGCCGCTGGCGAACTGTGTGGCAGATACGCAAGGCGGCATTGGCTACCTGATCCAACAGGCGCTGAATAACCGGCTTGCCCGCCACGGCGAGAAAAAAGCCGTCACCGTGGTGACTCAGGTGGAAGTGGATAAAAACGATCCGGGTTTTGCTCATCCCACCAAACCTATTGGCGCATTCTTCAGTGAAACCCAGCGTGACGCATTACAAAAGGCAAACCCTGACTGGCGTTTTGTAGAAGATGCCGGACGGGGCTATCGCCGCGTTGTCGCCTCGCCGGAACCGAAACGTATTGTCGAAGCACCTGCTATTAAAGCGCTGATCCAACAGGGCTTTGTGGTGATTGGTGCGGGCGGCGGCGGCATTCCGGTGGTACGCAGCGAAGCGGGGGATTACCAAAGCGTGGACGCGGTTATCGACAAAGATCTCTCTACCGCGCTACTGGCGCGTGAAATTCACGCCGACATTCTGGTGATCACCACCGGTGTGGAAAAAGTGTGTATCCACTTTGGCAAACCGCAGCAGCAGGCGCTGGATCGCGTAGATATTGCCACTATGACCCGTTATATGCAGGAAGGGCATTTCCCGCCCGGCAGCATGTTGCCAAAAATCATCGCCAGCCTGACGTTCCTGGAACAGGGCGGCAAAGAAGTGATTATCACCACGCCGGAATGCCTGCCCGCGGCGCTGCGCGGTGAAACGGGCACTCATATTATTAAAACGTAAGGACGTAAGATGAAAGAAAGCAATAGCCGCCGTGAGTTTCTGAGCCAGAGCGGTAAGATGGTCACCGCCGCCGCGCTGTTTGGTACGTCTGTGCCGCTTGCCCATGCGGCAGCCTCTGACACAATCCACTGCGAAGCGAACAACACCATGAAAATCACTGACCCGCATTACTATCTCGACAACGTGCTGCTGGAAAACGGTTTTGACTACGAAAACGGCGTGGCGGTGCAGACCCGCACGGCGCGCCAGACCGTGGAGATTCAGGACGGCAAAATTGTTGCGCTGCGCGAGAACAAGCAGCATCCGGACGCCACGCTGCCGCACTATGACGCTGGCGGTAAGTTGATGTTGCCCACCACCCGCGACATGCATATTCATCTCGACAAAACCTTTTACGGCGGGCCGTGGCGTTCACTCAATCGCCCGGCAGGCACCACCATCCAGGACATGATCAAGCTCGAGCAGAAAATGCTGCCGGAGCTGCAACCGTACACTCAGGAGCGGGCGGAAAAACTGATCGATTTATTGCAGTCGAAAGGCACCACCATTGCCCGCAGCCACTGCAATATCGAACCGGTTTCCGGCCTGAAAAATCTGCAAAATTTGCAGGCGGTGCTGGCGCGACGTCAGGCGGGCTTCGAGTGTGAAATTGTCGCCTTCCCGCAGCACGGTTTGCTGCTGTCGAAATCGGAACCCTTAATGCGCGAAGCGATGCAGGCAGGCGCGCATTACGTCGGCGGCCTGGACCCGACCAGTGTTGATGGTGCGATGGAAAAATCTCTCGACACCATGTTCCAGATTGCGCTGGACTATGACAAAGGCGTCGATATTCACCTGCACGAAACCACTCCGGCGGGCGTGGCGGCCATCAATTATATGGTTGAAACGGTAGAGAAAACGCCGCAACTAAAAGGCAAGCTGACCATCAGCCACGCCTTTGCGCTGGCCATGCTCAACGAGCAACAGGTAGATGAACTGGCGCACCGGATGGCGGCGCAGCAAATTTCTATCGCCTCGACGGTGCCGATTGGCACGTTGCATATGCCGCTCAAGCAGCTACACGACAAGGGCGTAAAAGTGATGACCGGCACCGACAGCGTTATTGATCACTGGTCGCCTTACGGCCTGGGCGACATGCTGGAGAAAGCCAATTTGTACGCGCAGCTTTATATTCGCCCTAACGAACAAAACCTGTCCCGTTCGCTGTTTTTAGCCACTGGTGACGTTTTGCCGCTGAATGAAAAAGGCGAGCGCGTCTGGCCAAAAGCGCAGGATGACGCCAGTTTTGTGCTGGTGGATGCCTCCTGTTCCGCCGAGGCGGTGGCGCGTATCTCGCCGCGCACGGCGACGTTCCATAAAGGACAACTGGTATGGGGGAGTGTGACAGGGTGATGTGCATTTGACGCGTTTGTAACGGCGAGCAGTAACCCCAGGGATGGGGGCGCCTGAATATGGCTTTGTTGGCTTTGATTCTCCTGAACATGAGAAATAGTGTGTGGTTCCACTAACCACACAGCAAATCTTACGAGTCGCCTTAAGCATTCGGCAACGCATAATACTTCACCGGTTTACCATCTTCATTTCCATCAACATGCGGCTGGTCTGTAACGGCTTATCCAGCATATTTTGCTGGAATTGGCCGAGCGCCTGACGGGCGTCCTTAATTGCGACTTTTGCGGCATTAAGCGATTGTTGTTCCATTTTCGCAAAATGAATTTATTGGCGTTGGTGGTATTCGTTTTTGTCGGCGTTCAGTAGCAGAGCAACCAGCGTTTCATCGCCCTTAATGTCAATCTCACTCATTTAATTGTCTCGTTGAATAGTGACTGGACGTTATTAGAAGCCGCGCACTCCATGAAAAAGTTTCATCCGTAAGCCCGGCGGCAAAAAATAAAATCCACAATCTTTGTGTCAAAAAGCATAAATTCTGTGAATTATTCCCATCAAGCGATTTAAATTTCTTACGCATGTGTTTGATCAATGTTTTTATGAGATATATAACGTTTTGTAGATGTAAAAATCGAGACTTTTCCTATAATGAGCGGGCGGTTTTTTTCCTTGCTGGTGATGTTCTGCCCTGCAAATTTCTTTTCCTTCACTCAAGGTATTTAGATGTTTTCGCTGACTTCGTTCCTCGACACGTTAACCTCTGTTAATCCAGAAAATGTGCCGATTTATGTCGCTATTGTGGTTGGGGTTTTGTTGTTGGGTTTCATTGTCCGTTACGCTATTCCTTCATTTAGGGTTTCAGCACGCTTTAAACAAAAAGCGAAAGCAATTCGGCTACTTGGCAATGAAAAACCGGCACAACAACTCGAAAAATTAGACGCGTTATTCTCTGATAAATTTTTTGCGCACCCCTGGAGCGAATTTAAAGAGTCTCTACATCGCCAGTTTGAGTTTGATGAAAACAGCGGGCAAAAAAAAATTAGCGCCATCCGCTCAACGGCTCCGTCGTCAGCATGGTTTACGGAACCATTATTAGTCGAAATTCCTCTCTATACAGAAGCGTTTAAACATCTCCCTGGCATCCTGACCGGAATTGGGATTATCGGCACCTTTTCGGGGCTGATGATTGGTTTGCACCATTTTGACCCCAGCACGCCAGAGCAGGTCAGCGCCAGTGTCGCTAACCTTTTACGCGACGTTCTGTATGCGTTTTTAGGTTCGGCATTTGCTATTACGTTCTCTATTCTGGTCACCATGTTTGAAAAATGGCGACTGGCGCAATGTTATAAAAATCTTGAACTCCTTACCGCCAGCATTGACCAGCTTTTTGAAGGCGGCGTCGGTGAAGATTACCTTTCGCAACTTCTTTCCAGTACTAAAGAAAACACCACCCATGCGAGGCAACTTAAGGATGGTCTGGTCACTGACCTGCGTGAAATGCTGCAAAACCTGGTAGATAGCCAGATGCGGGAAAATGAAAAGCTGGCAGAGACATTATCAACGACATATCGCGAGTCAGGCCAACAGTTTGCTGAACAGGTCAGTGGCGCTATTGAAACCAGTCTGAAAAATCCGCTGGATAAAATTGCTGGTGTGGTGCAAACCGCTTCCGGCGATCAGAGCCATCGTGTGCAGTCGATGCTGGAGAACGTCCTGACTGCCTTTATGAGCAAAATGGATAACACCTTTGGTCAGCAGTTCACCACCATGCAGGAGATGATGGGGCGTTCTGTGGAAGCCATTCAGTCGATGCAAAGCGGTTTTTCTACGTTGTTGCAGGATATGCGTCAGGCCGGGGATGACTCACGTCAGGGCAGCGCGCAACTGATCTCTCAACTGTTAAGCGAAATGAAAAGCGGTCAGCAGGAGATGCAGGCAGGGATGAATGAGATGCTGCGTAGTTTGCAGGAGTCCGTTGCCCGTATTGGCGCAGAAGGTGAGGGTGCGGGCGAACGGATGGCACAACAACTGGAAAAAATCTTTGCCGACAGTGAAGCGCGTGAAAAAGCGATGGCGGAACAGATGCGCGCTTTTATTGAGGCTATCCAGTCCAGTGTTCAGCAAGGGCAAAATGAAACCATGGAAAAAATGGCAGCTTCTGTGGATACGCTTGGCAGTCATATGGCAACGCTTTTCGCACAACTGGAAAATGGCCAGCAGCAACTTAATCAGCAGCAAAATCAGGCGCAAAATCTGCTGATAGGCAATATGAGCAAAGGGGTGGAAGCGCTGACGCAAAACCTGGCGGGCGTATTCAGCCAACTGGAGTCCGGGCAAAAACAGATGAGCCAGACTCAGGAACAAGGGCAACGCGTGCTGCATGAAGAGACTCAGCAGCTCCTGGCACGTAGCGAAGCGCGTGAGCAGGCGGCGGCCGAGCAACAACAACAGTTTATGACGTCGTTACAGCAAACCATGCATTCCAGCCAGGATACCCTGCGAGAGAAAATGACCAGCGGTATTGATCAATTGGGTAGCCAACTTGGCAGCCTGTTTGGACAACTGGAAGAAGGTCAGAAGTCGCTCAGTCAGCAACAGCAATCAGCGCAGAGTGCGTTGCAACAGGAAGCGCAGCGAATCATTGGTCAGCTTGAAAGTCAGGTTGAGTCGCTGATGCAGATGCTACGTGAACAGCAATCAGCCTCTGGCGAGTTGCTGCAACGGATGGCGCAAAACACCACGCGCCATCTGGAAGAGATACAAACAGGAGCCGACAAAATGCGCGTGGCCGCCGACCGCTTTGAAGCCGCGGGCGATCGCGTTGCCGAGGCTAATCAATTGACCGCCGAGGTGCTGAATAGCACGCAACAGGCAGGGCGCACGCTTTCCGGTGCCAGCGCGGAGTTGGGGGCATTGATTGCTGATTATCGTAATACCCGTGAAGTCGTGGCGAATGCCATAACCGCACTCGAAACGCTGATTAACCGTAGCCATGATGAACAATCATCCCGCAGCCGTTTTGTTGACGATCTGAAGGCGTATTCCGAACGCCTGCAACAATATAACCGCGAGGCTCAGGAGTTCCTGCATAACATTGCCGAGGTGATGGGAACCAGTTTTGAATCCTTTACGACCGGGGTGGAAAACGGCCTGAATCGTTCACTACAGGAGATGGATACGCAACTGACTAAAGCGGCAGGAGCCTTAAGTTCTTCGGTTGAGATTATCGGTGAAAGCGTGGATACGCTGGAAACGGTACTCCGTCATCGTCGCGCGTAAGGAACAGGCTGATGTTTAACCGGGTATTTAATGGCAGGCAACGGCGCAGCGATGAAGCGGAAAAACCTTTCTGGATCTCCTATGCAGATCTGATGACTGCCATGATGGTGTTGTTTCTGGTGGTGATGGTGGCGTCGCTTAGCTCTGTTACGCAGCGAATTCAGCAGGCGGAAGCCGGGGAGAGATCGCGCGGGCATGATATCGCTCGCCTGTGTGAAAAACTTGAACTTCAGGCAAAAAATCTCAACAAGACGATTCAGGTTGACTGCCATGATAACCGTATCAGCTTTGGTGAAGCAGGGCGTTTTGAGCACAATCGCTTCGCGCTTAACGCCGAAGGATTACAGGCGCTACAGGATGTGGTGCCGTTAGTGCTGGAGGCGGCAAATAGCGATGAAGGCAAAAAATGGTTTAAGCAAATTGTTATAGAAGGTTTTACGGATACCGATGGTTCTTATCTCTATAACTTGCATCTTTCGTTGCAACGCTCGGAGTGGGTGATGTGCAGTTTGCTGGATAGCAGAAGCGCGCTACAGCAAAAAATAACCCCGGAACAGCAAGTCCAGATCCGCAAATTATTTCTGGCGGGTGGGGTTTCGTTCAACAATGCGAAAGAGAGCAAAGAGGCCAGCCGTCGCGTAGAACTGCGGATGCAATTCTTTGGCCTGAAAGACAAAAAGCACGATGAAAGCATGGATGTTGTTCCAGGCATTAGCCAGGAAACCTGTCAGCTAGGAATCATGCAATGACTTCCGCTATTGAAAAACTGAAAACCCGCTTACTTCCCTACAGAGAGCAGAACGCGCAGCCGACGGTAAGTCACGCTTTTAACTATCTTCAGCGCGTTATCGCGCAACTTGAGAGAAAGGTAGATGCTCGCGCGGTGAAGATGGTTCCCCCTCTGGAGAAACGCCGACAGGCCATTGCCCGACTGCGTGCGGGGGAGATGCCAAAGCCCTTCGAATGGAAGATGATTTTTTTTGGCCTCAATGACGTAGCAGAAGGCGATCTGTTTGAAATTGCATTGATGGATGATGCAACAAACTTTGCGAGAATTATCGCTGAAATTGAACAAAAAATTGCGCAGCGGCGGTTAACGCGGCGGGAATGGCTGGCGTTATGTACCAGCTACTTTGGTCATGCCAGCGATACGCCAGAAAAGAATCCGCAGTGGCTGCAGCTACGCACGAAGATTTACCAAGGTTTTCAACAGATTAAGGAGCGTGCGCCGCGTCAGATGTCCTGGATGTCGGTCATTGACACCTATAGCGATATTTTTACCGATAATGCAGGGTTTCTTCTCGGACAACAGCTCGGGCGCGGAGAAATAACGGATATTTCGGTGCTGGAGAAAGTTGCGCAAATTCCGCAAACCAGTTGGTTATGGCGCAAAATTGTTAACCACCTGGTCAATGAGATTTTTCGCCAGAATGACGATGATTTTCAGCAGAAAATTAATTCGCTTATCGCGTTAAGCCGCCAGCTTACGCGGTTTAAAGATAATATTCTGGCAGCCACTTTGACCCGTTATTATCAGTCGGCTTTTAAACATCAAACACATTTCGAACTCAAGCAATTGGCCCTGGAATATTGGGGAAATCCGCAGTTAACCAGTCGTAATAAAAGCTGGCAGGTTCACGTTGAAAATCCCGTATTACTGATGGTGCAAGGGTGGTTCGCCAAAGACGACCTGAAACTGTTCTTTGAGTTGCTGAAAGGCAATCGGGATGTTGACCATGCGCGCCTGTTCTACTGGCTACGTTTTGCCAATCAGATGAGCTATACGCGCATTGTGCTGGGCGAAGAGGCGCTGCGATCCAAAGATGCCGATTATGTTGAGTTCAGGGCGAAAAACGCAGGGCGATTAAGCCGCCTGCAAGGCTCTGGTTCACGCGATAACAATGCCATGATTATGCGCATTGGCGATTATCTGTTTGTCGAATTTTCGAAAGTGGGGGCGATGTATGCCTACCATATGGGGAATGCGCCCTTTAATCCGGAAACCGGCATTCTTGATATTGATTATGATCTGAAAGATAAGCGGAATAACCGGCGCAAAGTCCGGTTGCGTTTACCGCATTTGTCGCCGGTATTTCGCTACTCACTCAACCGAATTGAAGGTTGGATGAGCCGATATGACGAAGAACTTCGTAAGTTGGGCATTGATTACGTTGCGGAAGATGTAAATCAGCCCTCTGTCACTTTGGATGCCTCCCGCTTCAATGCGTCAAAGACCGTGAGTCGGCCAGAGCCTGCATCGTTGCCTGAACATGAAGTCAGTGATGCAAAGTCAGACCGGGAAGAGCAAATCAACATCATCGCCTCAGCGTTAAAAGCCAAAAAAGAGCTACCTGGCCGGGAACAGCAAATCCGGGAGGTTATTCGTTCGGTCGATTGTAAAGTGATGGATAAACGAGGGCTGGGGGGCGCAATCCACATTCAGTTCAATGAGCCTGACCATGAAGCGGCGCAAAAATTACTCAGCCTCGGGTTTAAACCGGTGCTGGGTAAACTTACTTACTGGAGCAAATAGTGTTCAAAAAATTGTTGGGTAAATTTATTAAAGAGAATACCTCACTACCCGCTTCATTTGTGCCGCTGTATGTAATGAAAGAGGAGGGCTTTGCTTTCCCCTTTAGTCTTGCTGATAGTGAAGATAACTGGCCTGTCGCCTCATGTCTGGAACAGCTTCATGAGGAAGATTATGTTTCACACTGGTCTGATTGCTGGTTTCTTAGCTGGGATGATTTTTATCGCATCCGGAAAAATGATGACTATGCCAGCAGCCTGGCGATTTTCGCTTTTCCTCCACAGCGCAATCTGACGGCTCATCTTGCTGCAACGGGAAGTATTAGCGATGATACTTTTCGCGTTTTCATTGATAAATGGACGCAGCCCGACGACTATCGCCCCGTCGGAATAACTTGCACGGGAGCCAGCTTTTCCTCTGCGGAAGGCACCTTTGTGTTAAGCGAAGAGAACTGGCAGCTTCTGGACGCACTACAGCAACTCAGATTGCAGCAGCGACAGACGCCGGGCGAAACGGTCAACCAAACCAGTTGGGCTAAAATACGGCGGCAGGCCAAAAAAGCAGGGGCAAAACTGGATGACTATCTCGCAAAAACGATCGTTATCAGGCCAGAATCGTTACAGTTAAAACTGCGAAAATCGCTGGTGGTAGATACTCCGGTACTGGAAATTGAACCGGTTTTTGATGAGCAGCCTGCAAACTGGTTACAGATTTTTGACCGTACGCAACAGGTGCAGGATCGTTACCGTGTTTTAGGGGATGATGGTGTCTTAAATCATGTCATTCTTTCTCCTGAAGTCAAAGACGTCCTGACCTCCGTGCACGCTATTACCGGGCGTCGCGTGGCGGGGGATGATGCGCTCTCATTTGTTCGCAATCCCTACACCTGGATTGGTGAAGAGGCGAGCCAGGTGCTCGATCCTGACGTTTACGAGCAGAATTTACAGGACGCCGGGATCTACTTTTATGATTTTCGTCTGGAGCCGCAGATCGATGAAAACAGGCAAATTGCATCTGTAACGCTTTTTCTCAGCCCCAGAACTGAACAATCCGTGCCGGATGAAACCTATATCTTTAAACGCCCAGGTGAACTGGCGGCGTTGCTCTCTGAACTGGAACAAAAGTTAGCGGCACAACTGCCCGCCGGAGTCTGGCAGGGTTACGATCTGGAGCTTTCCAGATTCAGCCAGGAAGAACTGCAAGGTTATCAGGCGTTGCTTGAAAACTGGCAGCAACAGGCGGCGGGAATGAATTTTACCCACGTTCTCGATCTCAACAAATACAGTGACCGGGTTATCGGGATCGGTGAATTTGAAAAAATCAGTTCGCCTTATCTGGTCAAAAGTGAAAGTGAAAAATGGCTTCCGGAGAACCTTGCGCAAGAGATGTGCGAGGTCATGTTCTCTGGCTGGGATCTCGATAATCATCAACATTTTCAGGAACTGGAAGAGCGGCTGGAAGAGGCAAAAGCCACGGATGCGCCGGAAGTTGCCATGCCCTGGAACGACAACCTTTTGCCTCGCGAAGAAGCAGAAATTTTCCACGATAAATGGAAAAAGAAAATCGATGGCGAAACAAATGATGGCGTAAGCAGTGAACCGGTTAGTCGTGCCGTTCTGCTGATAGAACAAAATATTGAGCAGGCGCTGTATGTTAAACAACGGCGGGATTCCTTGCTCGGCGCACATCAGGCAGAAGTCGAACTGCCGATGATCCTCAAAACGTCCATTCAGCTACGTGAACATCAGCGTAAAGGGGTGGCGTGGCTCCAACAGTTGTATCTAAAGTCGCCAACCGAGACGGCGGGATGTTTACTGGCGGACGATATGGGGTTGGGTAAAACCTTACAGATTTTAACCTTTCTCATCTGGCATCGAGAACGTTTCCCGGATGCGCCCCCCTCGCTGATTGTTGCTCCGGTATCGTTACTCGATAACTGGGAACGTGAGGTCGGGAATTTCTTCCTGCGCGAGCAGGTGTCGATTTTAAAACTCTATGGTAATGAGCTTAAGGCGAAGAAGTGCGCGAAAGAGAGCATTCCTCAGGCACTTAAAAGCAAGGGCATTAAGAACTTACTGCAAAATGACTGGGTGGGTGACGCGCATATTGTTCTTACTACCTACGAGACGTTGCGCGATCAGGAATTTTCCCTGGCTCGTCAGCCCTGGTCCATAATGGTGTGCGACGAAGCGCAGAAAATCAAAAATCCGGCGGCATTAATAACCCAATCGGCAAAAGCCATTCAGGCGCAATTTAAAGTCGCATGTACCGGAACACCAGTCGAAAACACCCTTGTCGATCTGTGGTGTTTATTTGACTTCGTTCAGCCGGGGTTGTTGGGGGCTTTAAATAATTTTGGTAAAGATTATCTGCGCCCCATTGAGCAACAGAATGATAATGCTGTCCTCGAATCGCTACGCAAATTAATAGAACCGCAGACACTGCGCCGCACCAAAGAAGAAGTAGCGAAAGATCTGCCGGATAAGATTGAAGATCAGTACTGTAAACAGTTGAATATGCTGCCATTGCAACGGGATCTCTATACCCACTCGGTTGTAAGCTGGCAAAACCAACAGGAGATCAGCGAAGGGCTGGATCAACGAGGCTCAGGTATGCTGGGGTTGCTGCATCGGTTGAAACTTATTTGCGCATGGCCTTATTCCGTAAGTGCAGATTTGCGCTTACGTAACGATGCTCCGAAAGTAAAATGGCTGCTGGAGACGTTAAACACCATTCGCCAGTCATCTGATGACAAAGTGATTATTTTTACGGAACTGCGCGATATTCAACGAGAGCTGCAACATCTGATTGCGCAGCATTTTGGCTTTAAGCCTTTTATTATTAATGGTGATACCAGCACCAAATCTGGCAGTGACCAAAATCGTCAGAGCCTGATCGATGCATTTCAATCAACGCCAGGTTTTAACGTTATTATTTTATCCACCATCGCCGTTGGGTTTGGCGTCAATGTCCAAAAAGCGAATCATGTCATCCACTTTACCCGCTGTTGGAATCCGGCGAAGGAAGATCAGGCGACTGACAGAGCCTACCGCATTGGGCAGCAGAAAGATGTTTACGTCTATTATCCGACAGTGCGTGATAGCCAGTTAATGACTTTTGAAGAAACGCTGGATGAATTACTGAACCGACGCAGAGCGTTGGCCAGAGATATGCTCAAAGGGGCAAGCGATCTGACCGCCGCAGATTTTGAAGCGGTGCTGGCGGGCGCTCCCCCGACATAGGGAACGCAATGGTTGATGACAAGACTTAAAAGAGCGCGAAGTTGCCCCCTTCTATAACCCTGAATATGCCGGGGCAGGGCAAGTCAACCGACAGGGATTCGGTGTTGCTTGGTTTATGAATAATAAATATATTTTGTGAATGTATGAGTTGACATTTATATGAAAAAAATCATAATTCCATCAAGTTTGCATGGGGCGCTTTCTGTATCTTATGCATCGCACCAAAGCCTGACAGCGAATAATACTGTAAGGCTCATATCAAAAACCGCCATTAGCTCATCAGGAAGAGCAGACGACAACCAGGATTGTTGTATGGTACGGGGTTCGAGGCCTCGATGGCGGTCCAACTTCTCAATTAAGTTGATGACCTGGATATACCATTATCAGCTCATCGCTGTGTTACCCCTTCATAAATCAGCCGTAGCGCGAAGACACCGATAATTGCACCAATAATCCGACTGGCGACATGCTGCATACGCCCGTATGCGCGACGCACGGTCGGTAAAGAAAACGCCTGGCTAAGAAATACACGCCAGATAACAGACGCGAGCACAATTCCTGCCCAGGCCATTAAACGCGCCCAGGTCGGCGTTTCTGCATTTAACGTCACTGAGAAGATACTGATAAAAAATAAAACTGTTTGTGGATTAGAGAGATCGGTAATTAATCCACGGCGGAAAAATACATACCACGGGGCACTAAGGGGCTGTTGTAGCGCGCTCATCTGTGGTGTTGATTGTCGGCGCATACTGTTCCAGGCAAACCATAAGAGATAAGTGCCGCCGACGATTTTAATGAGTGAGAAAATCTCTTCACACTGGGTAATGAGCGTTGCCATTCCAAACAACCCCAGCCCGGAATAGATGGCATCGCCCAACGCGACACCAAGCCCGGTGAGTACGCCCGCGCGACGGCCTGAAGCCAGACTGGTTTGAACCACGACAAAGAGATTTGCCCCGGGATTAAAAAAGGTGATAACGAACAGTCCAACGGTCAGGTAAACGGCGTGCAAAGGAACCATAGTGATTTCACTCATAAATAAGCTGAATTAACTTCATCATATTTATAGTAAAAATGACTGAATGCGAGCGCGATCACAAAGAACGCGGATCTAAAAAGAGTGCCACCTGTACGCGACAGGCGGCAAAGTGGCATCAAAAGAGATATTTCATACCCAGCATTCCCTGGGTATCGCTGTAACCGTTGTCACCCAACTGCTGGGCGACGTTGCCCCACAGTTGCAGACGCGGATTAAGCTGACCTTCCACCCCGACTTTTAACTCACCGATGTTACGCGCAC
>NZ_PYQM01000065.1:0-12896 GCF_003027595.1 Escherichia sp. 20412-1
GGCATACGCTGGGCTTCCGTTTTGCCGGTAATAACAGCATTCAGGTGACGCCGGTCATTGATGGTCAGGACGGAACGCCGTTTATGCTGTCGCAGTCCACAGTAGGGACACTGACAGCAGACAAGTTACGGGTGACTGATATCACCAGCGGTGCGACGTATCCGGTGCTGATTGACAGCATTGTGGTGGAAGTGAATAACGCGTAAGCAGGATAA
The DNA here is from genome assembly GCF_003027595.1 of Escherichia sp. 20412-1. Taxonomy (NCBI): domain Bacteria; kingdom Pseudomonadati; phylum Pseudomonadota; class Gammaproteobacteria; order Enterobacterales; family Enterobacteriaceae; genus Escherichia; species Escherichia sp. 20412-1. The sequence goes on from NZ_PYQM01000065.1 coordinate 216, forward strand.
AAAAATGCCGCCGGGCAAGGGAAAACAAGGAGCAAAAAACCGGCGGCAGAGGTCGATACATCCAAAGCAAAAAATGCAGGATGATTTTTAATAAACAGGTATTAATCATGTCAATAATGGAGTGAGATAATGACATTTTTACAGCTGATTTTATTGTATTTCTGCACGGTGGTCTGCGCATTATATCTGGTGAGTGGCGGGTATAAGATAATCCGTAACTATATACGTAAAAAGATTGATGCCGCAGCAGCAGAAAAAATCAGTACCGGTCAGGCTGGCGGAACAAAGCCGGAAGGTCCGCTCATTTCGTAACCGCCTTCTTTACAACACCTCTCAGCGAGAAAATCCCATGACAGAACTGAACAAACTGGTCACTGCAGATGCAGTGAAGGCCGCACTGCGCTCTGAAGAAGTGCGGGGCAAACTGAAGGAAACCATCCGTAAAACGTTTGAGGCACAGATTGATGCGGATGTGGAAGCGATACTGGATGAGCTTATCGGGCCTGCGGAAGTGCAGCCGGGAGAGCCGACCGGAGAGGATGCGCAGGCGGATGCCCCGTCAGCGGAAAACGGTGCGGCACAACCGGAGCCTGCCTCAGGAGCCGAAGCACAACCGGAACCTGCTTCCGGAGCAGAAACACAACCGGAGGGTACCCCGGAGCCGGAACCGGCGACGTTGCTGTAACACCTCATACTCAGGCCACCAGCATACAGCGGTGGCCTTTTGTTATCGTGCGCTTCCGGAGAACGGGAGACGGGGATATGTACCAGATGGAAAAAATCACAACAGGGGTGTCATACACCACGTCAGCGGCGGGAACGGGGTACTGGTTACTGCAGTTGCTGGACAGGGTCTCCCCGTCACAGTGGGCGGCGATAGGCGTGCTGGGGAGTCTGCTGTTTGGTCTGCTGACGTACCTGACGAACCTGTATTTTAAAATCAGAGAGGACCGGCGCAGGGCGGCGCGGGGAGAATAAATAATGAACCATGAAAAAATGAATCAGCGCTTCAGTCGCCTGGAAAATGAAATTGCTGAACTGAATAAAAAACTGTCGGCGCTGATGCCTTCTGAAGATGAAAAAAAACGCCGCGATGAGCAGTTCGCGGCGTTTTACGATTATTGTATTGAAGTTACTCGCAGGAATTTTGTTAAGATTTTTGAGGAGAGTAAATTTCTTCAGTGAGCTTATTGGCGGACTCTGCAATTAATTCTGGAAGGTTCGAAAGGTCATCTGTCAGTGGGAATGATGAAAAATCGGCGGCAGTTCTGTTAAGAATTGTTTTAACGAACTCCTTTTCATTATCCGGCAACAAGTTGATTAGAGCCACGACAGCTTGCCTGAGTGCGATTAAATCAGCAAAAGTTTGTTTTGGTAGATTTGAATAATCCATAGTCACCTCTGTGTTTATCAGATTGACATACCCTGCCAGTGCCCACCACTGGCAGGCTGAAGACTTAACATATCCAGGGATTCGGAACCGATAAATCCTGATAAATATCCATGAACGCAAAAATCAGATACGGCCTGTCGGCTGCCGTTCTGGCGCTGATTGCCGCAGGTGCTTCTGCGCCTGAAATCCTTGACCAGTTTCTGGATGAAAAAGAAGGTAATCACACCACGGCATACCGTGATGGTGCTGGTATCTGGACTATCTGTCGCGGTGCCATCATGGTGGATGGTAAACCTGTCTTCCCCGGCATGAAGTTGTCGAAGGAAAAATGCGACCAGGTTAACGCTATTGAGCGTGATAAGGCGCTGGCATGGGTGGAGAAAAACATCAAAGTGCCACTGACCGAACCGCAGAAGGCGGGCATTGCGTCATTCTGCCCGTACAACATTGGTCCCGCTAAGTGTTTTCCGTCGACGTTTTACAGACGGATTAATGCCGGTGATCGCAAGGGAGCCTGCGAGGCGATTCGCTGGTGGATAAAGGACGGTGGCAGAGACTGCCGTATCCGCTCAAATAACTGCTACGGTCAGGTATCCAGGCGTGACCAGGAGAGTGCGCTGGCGTGCTGGGGTATCGACAGATAAGCAGAATATTTTGCTGAAAAATGACGTTGGCCAACGTGAGTGGATAACACGAAATCCTGCGAACTGGCAAAACGTAAGTGAATAAAAGTAAAAACCCCGATTGTTCGCGCAAACGGGGTTTTGTGTTTCTGACCCTGAGTAATACAAGGGAGATATTATCAGGTAGGGAGGTGCTTTCCCTGTGAGGAAGTATAAAAGATTCTTTCTGAGGTTGTCCATTATGAAAGGCATTGAAGTGGAGACGCCAGCCAGTCTGGATTTAACAAGAGCAGCAGCCTTTGCCATTCGTATTGTGGCAATTGCCATACTGGTCTGGGCAATCCGCTGGTGGTGATATGAACCGTGTTCTGTATGTGTTGATTATTGTCCTGCTGGTGGCCTGCGGTGCGCTGTGGCTGGCAACAGGCCATTACCGCGATAATGCCATCACTTACAAAGCGCAGCGCGATAAAAAAGTCAGAGAACTGAAGCTGGCTGACGCCACCATTACTGACATGCAGCAGCGCCAGCGTGATGTTGCTGCACTTGATGCAAAATACACAAAGGAGTTAGCCGATGCGAGAGCTGAAAATGAAACTCTGCGCGCTGATGTTGCCGCTGGTCGCCGCAGCCTGCGGGTCAACGCCACCTGTGTGTCCGCCACAGACAAAACCACCGGCACCGCCCGCGTGGGTAATGCAGCCCGCCCCCGACTGGCAGACGCCGCTCAACGGCATTATTTCACCCTCAGAGAACGGCTGATAACGATGCAGAAGCAGCTGGAAGGGGCACAGGAATATATCAGTACTCAGTGCGTGAAATAGGTTTTCTCAGTGCGTTGTATTGTCGCCGTATTCCCGCATTAACAGAGACCGCAGCCCGACGGGGAAACTCCTCTGCGCGAGTGTGCGGGAATAATCAGAAACGATGCACACCGGGTTTTGCCGCGTAAACAGGACGCGGACTGCACCCACATGGTCGCCTGTCCGGTGCGATGGTGGAAGAAACCGGAATGATGAATTGCGAATGCAGAATATTGTTCTGCACTGAATAATACTGGCATTGCTTCATATTTACATCCAGAACATATTTAAATATGCCAGCCCGGGAAAGAGTAAATTGACTCCGGAAAAATGGAATATTTCCGGATAAATGTTTTTTAATAACCAGTTTTGTCCAGATATTGTTTGCTCTGTAGTTTATATAAACAGGCCTTTTTTTTGTCTGCACTGTTATCATACTCCGGTTATGCGTTGTAAACCGTATATTCCCTGTGGACAGGAAGTAAAAACAATGCGAGATGCCATGTTTTTTTAGATAGTCGGTAACGGAAATAATATTGTTATCCTGTAATGAAACAAGTACGGATATAACAGAAGTAAGCCGGTTGTTCTCTGTGGAGACACAATCGGGTGGCGATAAATCAGAGTGAGTGATGTAAAGATTAAGCATATAAAAAAGACGATGTCTGACTGAAGATTATGGAGCGGCGAGAAAATAATGAACTGAAAAGGGAATGTCTATTTGTTATTTCCGCATAGTCAGACAGTGTGATTATTTTCCTGCTAATTTATTTTTGTAATATATGTTATCTGTATTTTTGATTGGTTGTAAACAGGTTTCATAACTGACATCGTCAACAGCGGGGCATACACATGCCGGTATGGCGATGATGGAAATAAAAAACAGGTATTCAGATACTGGCAGGATGATAAAAAAATGCCGCATGGTGGTATGCGGCGGAAAATGGCACGAATTAGTGGATGTTTCTTTTCTCGTTTGTATTTTTATCTGATTTACAGGGGGGTAATCAATTCGAAAAATACGTGAGAACAGAGCGTGTATTTTCGACCTTTTTTGTCGGAAGAGTCCTGATACAAACGTAATTGATAATTATTATCATTTTGTGGGTCCTCCTGGTGGGGGTGGCCTGTCCACGGGGCGGGTCGGCGCGGAAAAAGGCGCATTTTTGTGATTTTATCGTCATCATCATCATGTGTGTAACGTATTGATTTTAAGTGAATTCATCCTGAAAAGATGATGGTTGTGGTTAATTTTTGTTCGACATCTTTGTGTGGCGCTGTTTCTTTACAAAAAAAACAGAGTCACTTCTGTTTTGCGGTATTTGTGGAGGAGGAATAAATGGACGGCGAGCTGAAAAATATGAAGTTCAATATTAATCAACTGGCATTCCTTTCAGGCCTGCACCGGCAGACTGTTGCCGCCAGAATGGCGGATGTTCCTCTTGCGCCAGGCAGTAATGAAAAGAAAAAACTTTATCTCCTGACGGATTTGATTAGTTCGTTACTGGAAAAACCACCCTCTTCCGAAGATGAGGAGATGGATCCACACGATCGCAAGGCATGGTATCAGTCAGAGCGCGAGCGTCTTAAATTTCAGCATGAAACTGTTCAGCTTGTGCCTGTCAGTGATGTCAGGCGGTCGTTTTCCGTCGTGGTGAAAGCGATAGTTCAGGTGCTGGAAACCTGGCCTGACAGACTGGAGAGGGACAGGGGGTGGACTGCATCACAACTGAATGAAGTACAGATTGTGGTTGATGAGATCCGCGACACACTGGAAAAGGCAGTCATTGACTGTTGCGATGAGGCCGATATGTGAATCAGGTGAACGAGAGCCACAGCCGCGCATCAGATATCTGGCGCGAAGTGGCCTCGCTGTTTCGCCCACCTGGCCGGTTACCTGTGGCAGAAGCTATCAGGCGTTATATGCGGGTACCACGGGGAGCCAATACTTCCGGTCCGTGGGAATCATCGCTGACGCCCTACATGATTGACCCCATAAATACATTGTCAGCCCGGGAATATGACGCGGTGGTTTTTGTTGGACCTGCGCGAACCGGGAAAACCGAGGGGTTGATCGACGGCTGGATTGTGTATGGCATTATCTGTGATCCGGCGGATATGCTGGTGGTACAGATGACTGAGACGAAAGCGCGGGAGCATTCCAGAACACGTCTTTCCAGGACATTTCGTCACAGTCCGGAGGTCAGTAAACGCCTCAGCCCTTCCCGTAATGACAACAACGTCCACGATAAAATGTTTCTTGACGGCTCCTTTCTGAAAATTGGCTGGCCGTCGATCACCGTATTTTCCTCCTCAGATTACCGCCGGGTGGCGCTGACGGACTATGACCGTTTTCCTGAGAACGTCGACGGTGAAGGGGATGCCTTCACGCTGGCATCGAAGCGTACCACCACCTTTATGTCCTCCGGAATGACGCTGGTGGAGAGTTCGCCCGGGCGGGATATCACCGATACCAAATGGCGCTGTGGTGGTGCCCATGAGGCACCGCCAACAACGGGGATCCTGTCGCTGTATAACCGGGGGGATCGCCGTCGCTGGTACTGGCCGTGTCCGCACTGCGGGGAATATTTTCAGCCGGTGATGGATAACATGACCGGTTACCGGAATAACCCCGATTTTGTGGCTGCGGGTCAGGCTGCCCGTCTGATGTGTCCGCACTGTCGCGGGCTGATTGCCCCTGAGCAGAAACGCGAACTGAACAACCAGGGGCTCTGGCTTCGTGAAGGGGAACGGGTGGCGGCGGACGGAAGCATCACCGGAACGCCACGAAACTCCAGGATAGCGAGTTTCTGGATGGAGGGTCCGGCTGCGGCCTTTCAGACCTGGGAACAACTGATTTTTAAGCTGCTGGCGGCAGAAGAAGAGTATGAGCGAACCGGCAGTGAAGAGACCCTGAAAGCGGTGGTGAATACTGATATCGGACGGCCTTATCTGCCCCGTTCAGCCACGGAACAGCGCAAAAGTGAACTGCTTGAACAGCGTGCTGAGCCTGTTCCCCGGCGGTGTGTGCCGGATGGTGTGCGCTTCATTGAGGCAACGGTTGACGTACAGGGCGGTAAAAACCGCCGGTTTGTGGTGCAGATCACCGGATACGGAGAGCAGGGGGAACGCTGGATTGTTGATCGCTACAACATCCGGCAATCACTGCGATGCAGTCCCGGTGGTGAGAGCCTGCCGGTTGATCCGGCGGCCTATCCGGAAGACTGGGAACTGTTGCTGACAGATGTGTTTCACAAAACCTGGCCGCTGGCGTCTGATCCGGATGTGCATATGCGGCTCATGGCGATGGCCGTGGATACGGGCGGTGAAGCCGGGGTGACGGATAACGCCTATCGTTTCTGGCGGCAGTGCCGCCGGGAAGGGCTGGGTAACCGGGTGTTTCTGTTCAAGGGGGATGGTCTTCGTCGCGACAGACTGATTAACCGGACATTCCCGGATAACACCGGCAGAAGCGCCCGCCGGGCCAGGGCGAGCGGTGACGTTGCCCTGTGGCTGGTACAGACCGATGCGTTTAAGGACCGGGTGAATAATGCGCTGTGGCGTGACACACCGGGGCCGAACTATATCCACTTTCCTGACTGGCTGGGACGGTGGTTTTTCGATGAGCTGACCTATGAGGAGCGCGGCAGTGACGGAAAATGGCGAAAACCGGGCAGAGGCGCTAACGAAGCGTTTGACCTGCTGGTCTATGCGGATGCGCTTGCCGTTCTGCATGGCTACGAGAAGATACGCTGGCCGTCTGCACCGGACTGGGCGCAGCGGGAAACATGGCTTGTCGGTCCGGAGGAGCGTTCAGGGCTGACAACACACGGGCGCTGCCGGAAAGGAAAGAAAAACGCCGTCGCAGGCAGGAAAAACTGCGCGCAGAGCGGGCAGAGGATAATCCGTGGATAACATCAGGAGGCTGGTTGTGAGTATTGATGATGTCAGGAACATGATACAGCGGTACCGCGATGCGGAAATGGCGGTACTGGAAGGAAAATCCGTCACGTTTAACGGGCAGCAGCTGACGCTGGAAAGTCTGTCCCAGATCCGCGCCGGTCGGCAGGAGTGGGAGCGAAGACTTACGGCGATGGAGAACCGCAGACGGGGGAGTCCGGGGTTTAAACTGGTGAGGTTCTGATGGCGATTAGTGATGATGTGATTGGTTTTTTCTCGCCCGGATGGAAAGCGGCGCGATTACGCTCAAGGGCGTTAATTATGGCCTATGAGGCCGTGAAACCCACCCGCACGCACAAAGCCAGGCGGGAAAACCGTTCTGCCGATCAGCTCAGTAAATACGGTGCGGTTTCCCTGCGCGAGCAGGCCCGCTTTCTGGATATCAATCATGACCTGGTGATAGGCGTGTTTGACAAGCTGGAGGAGCGGGTGATTGGCGCCAGGGGGATCACCGTTGAACCTCATCCGGTGCTGAAAAACGGGAAGATTGCGGCGGAGCTGGCAGCGGATATCCGGCGGCTGTGGGCGGAATGGTCTGTCAGTCCGGATGTGACCGGACAGTACACCCGTCCCATGCTTGAACGTCTGCTGCTGCGCACCTGGCTGCGGGACGGGGAAGTGTTTGCGCAGATGGTCAGTGGTGCGGCAGGCGGTCTTAAGCGGTCTGCCGGTGTGCCTTTCTGGCTTGAGGCGATGGAGCCGGATTTTGTGCCCATGCGCAGTGATGAGTCTGCCGGACTGAATCAGGGCGTTTTTCTGGATGAGTGGGGCAGGCCGAAAAAATATCTGGTTTACAAAAATTATCCGGTCTCCGGGATTCAGAGTGATACCAAAGAGATCGCCGCAGGCAATATGGTGCACCTGAAGTTCACCCGTCGCCTGCACCAGACGCGTGGCACATCCATGCTGTCAGGGGTGCTGATGCGGATCAGTGCGCTTAAGGAATATGAAGACGCCGAGCTGACTGCGGCACGTATTGCGGCGGCGCTGGGGCTGTATATCCGTAAAGGGGACGGACAGGACTATGAAGATCCGGGGGGGAAAGACAGCGAACGTGAAGTGCATATCACCCCCGGCATTATCTATGACGATTTGCGCAAGGGTGAGGATATCGGGATGGTCAAATCTGATCGTCCTAACCCCAACCTTGAAACCTTTCGTAACGGCCAGCTGCGTGCGGTGGCGGCAGGCAGTCGTCTGAGCTTTTCCAGTGCGGCGCGCAACTACAACGGGACCTACAGTGCCCAGCGGCAGGAACTGGTCGAGTCCACCGATGGTTATTTTATCCTTCAGGACTGCTTTATTGGCGCGGTAACCCGTCCGGTATACCGGGCATGGCTGAATATGGCGGTTGCGGCAGGTCTGCTGAAAATCCCGTCTGGCCTGGATATGAAGACGTTATATAACGCGACGTATTCCGGTCCGGTGATGCCGTGGATTGACCCGGTTAAGGAAGCTGAAGCCTGGCGGATACAGATCAGGGGTGGTGCCGCGACGGAATCCGACTGGATCCGCGCAGGCGGGCGCAACCCGGATGAGGTCAAACGTCGCCGTAAGGCTGAAACTGATGAAAACCGCAGGCTGGGGCTGGTCTTTGATACTGACCCCACCAACGACAAAGGAGGCAACAGTGCCGGAACTGAACAACAGCGTCAGCAGGCCACCGACAGCCAGCATGAAGAATAAATCCTGGTTCAGGATGCAGGCGGGTGGTCAGGGTGAGGCGGATATTTATATTTATGACGAGATTGGTTTCTGGGGGGTTACGGCGAAGCAGTTTATCAGTGATCTGAATGCGCTTGGCGACATCACCCACATTAATCTCCATATCAATTCACCGGGTGGCGAGGTCTTTGAAGGCATCGCCATTTTTAATGCCCTCAGAAATCACGGTGCAGGCATTACCGTGTATGTGGACGGGGTTGCCGCGTCGATGGCATCCCTGATTGCGATGGCCGGTGACACGGTCATTATGCCGGAAAATGCCTTCATGATGATCCATAAGCCCTGGGGGATCAGCGGTGGTGACGCGGAGAAAATGCGCACTTATGCCGATCGCCTCGACAAACTTGAGTCGGTTATGGTGCCGGTATATGCGCAGAAAACCGGGAAAACCACCGATGAAATTGCTGTCATGCTGGCGGATGAGACCTGGATGTCCGGTGCTGAATGTCTGGCACACGGATTTGCTGACCAGGTGACCCCTGCCGTCAGGGCAATGGCATGTATTCAGTCAAAACGTACAGAGGAATTTAAAAAGATGCCGGAATCCATCCGAAATATGATCACACAACCGTCTGACCGTGCCCCGTGTGAGGCGACCACCACACAGGCAGTCACAGAACCCGCCCCGGCACCGGCAGCGCCAGATGAGGAGACCATCCGGGCCAGTGTACTGGCGGAGCAGAAGGCCCGTATGTCAGGCATTAACGATCTGTTTGCCATGTTTGGTGGTCGTTATCAGGCACTTCAGGCGCAGTGTGTGGCCGATCCTGGCTGCTCGCTGGAGGTGGCCCGCGAGCGTCTGCTGAATGAAATGGGTAAGGAGTCCTCGCCGACCAACAAAACCACACCGGCACATATTTATGCCGGAAACGGTAATTTTGTGGGGGACGGGATCCGCCAGGCAATGCTGGCCCGTGCCGGATTTGAAAACATCGAGAAGGATAATGTTTATAACGGGATGACCCTGCGTGAATGGGCGCGCATGTCACTGACGGAGCGGGGGATTGGGGTGGCGAGCTATAACCCCATGCAGATGGTGGGGCTGGCACTGACCCACAGCACCTCGGATTTTGGCAATATCCTGCTGGATGTGTCGAACAAGGGGTTGATCCAGGGCTGGGAGGAATCAGAAGAAACCTTCCAGAAATGGACCCGCAAAGGTCGCCTGTCTGACTTCAAAACGGCATACCGTGTGGGGATGGGGGGCTTTGGTTCACTGCGTCAGGTGCGCGAAGGGGCAGAGTACAAGTACATCACCACCTCAGACCGCAGGGAAACCATCGCGCTGGCGACCTACGGGGAAATTTTCTCCATCACCCGTCAGGCCATTATCAATGATGACCTGAATATGCTGGTGGATGTCCCGATGAAGATGGGGCGTGCCGCGAAGGCAACGATTGGTGACCTGGTGTATGACGTACTGACAAAAAATCCGAAACTGTCAGACGGCAAGGCGCTGTTCCATGCCGATCACCAGAATATTGCCACCGGCGGGATCTCCGTTTCCGGTCTGGATGCGGCACGTCAGATGATGCGTCTGCAGAAGGAGGGGAATCGTGTACTGAATATCCGTCCGGCCTTCATGCTGGTACCGGTGGCGCTGGAGACGGTGGCAAACCAGACCATCAAATCGGCCAGTGTGAAAGGGGCGGATGCGAATGCCGGTGTCATTAACCCGATTCAGAACTTTGCCGAAGTGATTGCGGAAGCGCGTCTTGATGCGGCAGATCCGAAAACCTGGTATCTGGCGGCGGCACAGGGGACCGATACGATAGAAGTGGCCTGGCTGGATGGTGTGGACACGCCGTATATTGATCAGCAGGAAGGCTTCACCACTGACGGTATCGCCACAAAAATCCGTATTGATGCCGGTGTGGCACCGCTTGACTGGCGCGGACTGGTACGATCATCTGCTGCCTGATAACCGGCCCGACACAATCACTGCCCGTAAGGGCTTTTTTTATGCCTGAAAACAGCCCCGCCGGGGGCTGTCCGGAGATACAGCATTATGGCGAAAAATTTTGTACAGGACGGCACCACCATTGAACTGGTGAATGCCGGGGATCAGACCATTCTGAGCGGTGCCGCTGTGGTGGTCGGCAGCATGGTGGCGGTGGCCATTACCGATATTCCTGCCGGGGAAACCGGTGACGGGTTCGCAGAAGGCGTGTTCCTGCTGCCAAAACAGTCAGTTGATGATATTCCGCAGGGGACGGTGGTTTATCTGAAGGATGGCCTTGTGCAGCCTGCTGCAGATGGTGCAGTGGCGGCAGGGGTGGCATGGGAACATGCGACGGCAGGCAGCGACACAGTGGCGGTCAGAATCAATGCCTGATTTGCTTGCACGGATGTGCCGTCATATGGATCTGGCGACGGTGCGAATGATGGGAAAAACGGCGGAGATTAACGGCGTCAGTTATGACGTGATACCGGAGTATGAGTCCGCTGATATGGGGGCGCTTTCCGGCAGTCAGTTGTCACTGGTGGTGTTTTCAGCGCAGTACCGGCCTGCCCGCGATGATGTGGTTGTGTTTGACGGTCGCTCACTGGTGGTGACCCGTTATGACACGTACAACGGTAAACCCCGGATTTTTGTCGAACAGGAGTAAGTATGGCGATAAAAGGTCTGGCGCAGGCCATGAAAAATCTGGATGCCATTGATCGCCTTGCCGTTCCCCGTGCTGCTGCCACGACGCTTAACCGTGTGGCGGCGTCCGTTATTGCGAAAACAGCCTCTTCGGTTGCCCGGGAGCTGGCGGTCCCACGACGTCTCATCCGTGAGCGTGTCCGCCTGCAACAGGCCAGCGCAGACAGGGTTTATGCGAAGGTCATCATCAACACCGGTAATCTGCCCGCCATAAAACTGGGGACGGCCAGCGTGCGGCTTTCCCGCAGAAAGCGGCGAAAGAAAGGCGAGCGATCGGTCACGAAAGGCGGTGGCAGCGTGCTGATTGTCGGGAAACGGCGGATCCCGAATGCCTTTATTACCCGGCTGGAAAATGGCCGGTGGCATGTGATGCAGCGTATGCCGTGGGCGTCGTCGTCAACCGGTGTTGACCGTAAGGGCAGGCCTGCGCGTTATCGTCTGCCGATTGATGTGGTGAAAATCCCGACGGCCAGACCGCTGGCGGAAACCTTTGAGCGTGAACGTGAGCGAATGTACCGGGAGAAATTACCGGAACAGATGATGAAAGCCATGACGCAGCAGTTGCGTCTGGTCATGAAACGAAAATGACAGGGGGTGGAATGAAACACCGGGAGATACGGGCGGCAATACTGTCTTCCCTGAAGGCAAATGTTGCTGAGCGGGTGACCTGGTTTGACGGGCGGCCTGTTTTTATTGACGAGCAGGAACTGCCCGCAGTGGCGGTCTACCTGACTGATGCGTCGGCAGCAGACGAGTTCGTTGATGAGGGAACCTGGGAGGCAGTTCTGCATGTCGAACTGTTTCTCAGGGCAAAAGAGACGGACTCCGCACTGGATACATGGATGGAAGAAAAAATTTTTCCGGCGCTGGAAGGCGTTCCCGGTCTCAGTGCACTGCTGCTGAAAATGAATCTTCAGGGGTACGACTACAGCCGTGATGATGAATTCATGATGTGGGGATCGGCAGATCTCCGGTGGAACATTACCTACGAAATGTGAGGACGATATGTCAACACCTAATCCTCTTGAGCCGGTAAAAGGCTCCGGCACCACGCTCTGGCTTTATTCCGGAAATGGTGATGCTTATGCAAATCCACTGTCTGATGATGACTGGACGCGACTGGCAAAAATCAAGGAACTGACGCCGGGCGATATGACGGCGGAACCCTATGACGATAACTACCTGGACGATGAGGATGCTGACTGGGCTTCCACCGGGCAGGGACAGAAATCGGCGGGTGATACCAGTTTCACCCTGGCCTGGAAGCCCGGTGAGGCAGGCCAGCAGGCGCTGTTGCAGTGGTTTGATGAGGGCGATACCCGTGCCTATAAAATCCGTTTTCCCAATGGCACGGTCGATGTGTTCCGTGGCTGGGTGAGCAGTATTGGCAAGGCCGTCACCGCAAAAGAAGTGATCACCCGTACGATAAAAGTCACCAATATTGGTCGACCGTCGCTGGCGGAGGACAGCGGAACCATCACGCCGGTGACGGGGATCACCGTCACACCGGCCACGGTCTCTGTTGAGGTG
>NZ_PYQM01000066.1:0-11965 GCF_003027595.1 Escherichia sp. 20412-1
TACAACACAGGCGGCTATATGACGCTCGCGCAGTTAGGCATGGCCTTCTGGCACGATTTAGCGGCTCCGGTCATTGCTGGCATTCTCGCCAGCCTGATCGTGAGCTGGCTGAATAAGCGGAAGTAACGTGCCATGCGGGCGTCGGCTGCCGTAATGGCAATTTGCGCCCGGACCAGGCCGCAGGGATAAAACTCTGCGGCCTTTTTCGAGTTTACTGCGGGTATGGCACCCAATCACCACCATTCAACCGAACGTAAGGTTTGTTCTGGTATTGAATCACCACCGCGTTTGAATTCTCAGATACCGGCGCTGTTTGTGGCAATCCGCTGGTGAGTTTTTTCCAGTCAACATTGTCTTCGGTGAAAATTTTACCGTCGAGAACACGAACCACCAGGTCAGAAATTGCCAGGAAGCTGCTGGGTTGGTCGATAACAATCGGTGCGCCTTGATGCGGTGCCTTCATGCCGAAGAATTTTACGCCAACGGGGACATCAGTGATTGATGGGCTAGGGATATCACGCAGACCTGATACCTGCATTCTGTCACCTTTCAGCGCGCCGCCGTGCTCTGGTACGACGACGACCATCACTTTACGGTCCGATTTCTCCAGCTCGGTAAAGAAGGCGTCCAGTTCATCAAAGAACTTCTGCGCCCGCGCTTTGTAGTCTGCTGTTTTACTGACGCCCGGATAATGGTTGCCATCATGCAGTGGAAGCGTGTTGTAGAACGTGGCACTGCGGGTGTTTTTATCTTTTTCGGTTACGTCCAGCCAACGGTTAAGCACGGCGGTATCGTCATAAACTGGCGAACCATCAAAGCCCAGTAAAATAACCGGCAGGTTCGTTTGATCCATCAATTCTGTCTGCATACCGCCATTTTCGCGCACTTCTTTCAGGAAGCCGCCGAACTGGCCGTTATGCCCCATCATCAAGTGCTGGGTGAAGCCCAGTTTTGACAAGTTATCGAACAGATAGCAGTCATTATTGGCTGGTTGATACAGATTGGTGTGCGAAGTCTGCCCACAACTGGCGCGCAGCAGACGAATTGCCGCCGGACCGCTGTATGAGGTGGCGGAGTTGAAGTTCTTGAACTCAATATCAAAATGCGACCATAACGGATGCGACATTAACCCGGCAGCTTCAATGTCCGACCAGGAGAGTGAGCAGATGTTGATGACCAGCAATTCAAATGGCTGTGCATCAGCCGGAAGAGCAGATGGGAAGGTTGACTTACGTTTCGCTTCGGCGTTATAGAAATTACTCAGCCAGGCATTAAGGTTTGCGGTTGTCGGCGGCGCGGTTTGCGCAGGCATATCACCAACCACCGGCGTACCGCCTGCGGCAGCGACAGTTGCTGCTGCGTTGCCACCTGTCGTTGTCACCGTCGTGGTCGGTTGACCGGCTGGCCAGAGGGAGAAACTTGGACCCGCCAGGGTAAGTACGTTCAACCACACCAGAATGGCGACGACAAAAATGGTGACGCGAATCCATTGCGACAGGAATAACCAGGCCACTAACAATACAAAAATGGCTCCGATCATCTGCCAGTTAATAAAGCGAGTGACGAGGTCGATTAAATAATCGGTACTGAAACCGGCGACCTGCGAACCCTGACTCATGATGCTTTCCGGGCCAGGCAACCAGGTGTCGTGCCAGAACAATGCAAAACCGATTGGTAGGGCTATCCAGTGACGTAGACGGTGCAGGCTGTAGCGTGGAATCGGCATCAGCAGGAACGCGGCAAATACCAGGTTTAGTAGCGGATGGAAGTTAAGATAGCCCGCCCACAGCAGGCCGAACTTAACCAGAAAATAGAAGTTCCAGCCAGAAAGGCCGCGCCAGTATTGCCAGAGGGAAGAAGGCATAGCAGTGTTTTGGGTAAATTGAGTCATTTTTTGGTTGCCCTGGCTTTTTCCGCACGGCGTAATGTACCGGCCGGTTTTACATAACGAGGTTTAGCGAATAACAAACGCAAAGTGTCACGAATACGCCGCAGAGAATGTCGAGCCAGATAGCCCAGCGGGAAAAATATCAGTGCACAAACGATAATAATTTCAATGATATCGCTGATGGTCATCATGATGAACGCTCCACAGCATCATCCAGCAATCTCAGTGGTTCAGGTATGCGTCGCCAGTTGCGACCATCGTGTTCGGCATTAATGACTGGCGTGGAGCCTTGCGTTAAAGGCAGCGGCATACCCCATTGTTCCGGCGCTAACAGGCGCATTTGCACCAGCTCGGCGCTGATTTGGTCATCTTCAAACCAAACCATGCGGTTGGAGAAAATATCGCCAGTAGGCAGTGGGAAAATATGGTTCAACGCGGTATCCAGATCATTAATCCGGCAGAAAGAGAGAAACAGCACCAGTCGATTGCCACCAATCGTCATAATATCTCCGGTACGATTAGGGCGGCACAGCGTCAGTGCTTGCTCGACACGGATGCCAGGCACCGGGCGCAGAGCCACCAGAACGCCTTTACCGTGAGCAGGTAACAAGGTGTTATTCATCATGTTATTAACCGCATCACAGAACACATCCCACTTCTGAAACCCCCGCAGTTTAATCGGCTGAGTCATCGACAGCAGTGTGGTGATATCTTCCGGTACATAGCGACTGAACTTCTGCCCCTGCACGCTTTCAATCATCGTCAGACAGCGAGAGAGTGGAGCGTTCCATGGAATAACCATATTTGCGCCGCAGGCCAACAATAAACGCTCGTCGGTGGCGCGCAGGCTGGCGATATTTTCCCGCACGAGGATTTTCAATGCGCTGCCACGCTGGCGGCGCAGAGTATGAATACTGCGGGCCAGAGGTTCAATTTGTCCATTTTGCTGTAAAGAGAAAACGACCGTTGCTGCCTGAGCGGTACGGGCTTCATTGAACAAGGCTTCGTTATTGTCGAATAGCTTCCAGTGTTCCGATAGCGGTGGCGCGCCTTCCAGTACAGCAATATTACTGAGAATACGTTTTTCATCGCTGCGTGGTTGGATCTCTGCCTCTTCACGCTGAACTAACGCCCAGATGCCATTTTGATGCTGGACGGTCAGTTGCTGACGGGCGCTGACGCCTTTTTCGTTACACCAAAAGGCGATATCCAGCAGATGCTGATCACCCTGAAAACGTAAACTGGCGAGTCCAAAAAGCGAACGGTACTCCTCCAACAACAATGAAAATTGTTTATCGTTATTATTTCCAGGATTAATTACCAGCAGTGAACAATGGTTTAATCTACTCCACTTGTTCATTTTCTCCAGCCATAAGCGAAGCCGCTCGGCAGGAATGTTTTGCCATGCGTTATTTGCGCAAAAAAGAATGAAAAGGTAATTTTGAGGATCAATAGAACACTGTAAATCACGTGGCAAATAGTATAGACCCTTTTCATGATTTAGCATCGAAAATAATTTTATTTTTTCTGGTCCTTGAGAATCATCTAATTTGAAGTATTTGTCAGGATCGTTGTCCATGCTAATGACCGCGACTTTCGCGGTTTCGGCCTGAGATGCAATGGTTTGATTCACCAGACTGATAGCATCTTCATAGCGATCGACGTTAAACCACCAGGTGCCGCCTGCTGGCATATGTCGCAGCTCATCCCATAAGGATGAGATACCGATAGAGAATACAGGGTCCACAGTGTCCCTCAAGTCGCCATTTTGTCTGATTATCAGTTTACTAGCGAAAGCTAAGAAATAAACCTACCATTGAAATTAAAACTTATCAGATTTAGCATGTGAATCAATTTAGCAGGTCAGAAGCCTTGTGATATCAGCCTTTTCGTTTTTTAGTTTTTCTGTTGCGTAACGGAAAGCCAAAAAATGAGCGAACTTCTGTGCCACCGTTAGCAATAAAGCGGTGAAAGTGTCTTACTGTGTAATATGTTTATTTCATAGGGATCATCCATAATGAATAACAATGAACCCGATATTCTGCCTGATCCCGCGATAGGCTATATCTTCCAGAATGATATTTTGGCGCTAAAACAGGCTTTTTCACTGCCTGATATTGATTATGCCGATATTTCTCAACGCGAACAGTTGGCTGCAGCATTAAAACGCTGGCCGCTGTTGGCTGAGTTTGCGCAGCAGAAGTAGGGGAGTGGTAAATGGCCGTACTGGGATTGCAGGGGGTGCGGGGTGGCGTGGGTACTACAACCATCACTGCCGCGTTAGGCTGGTCATTGCAAATGTTAGGAGAAAATGTCCTGGTGGTCGATGCCTGCCCGGACAATTTGCTGCGCCTGTCATTTAACGTTGATTTTTCTCACCGTCAGGGCTGGGCAAGAGCCATGCTGGATGGTCAGGACTGGCGTGATGCCGGGCTACGTTATACCTCGCAGCTCGATCTGCTGCCCTTTGGTCAACTGACTCTCGAAGAACATGAAAATCCCCAACACTGGCAAACGCGATTGGGCGAGATTTGCACCGGTATTCAGCAACTGAAAGCTAGCGGGCGTTATCAATGGATTTTGATCGATTTACCACGCGACGCCTCGCAGATAACGCATCAGTTGCTGAGTCTGTGCGATCACACCCTGGCAATCGTTAAAGTGGATGCCAACTGTCATATTCGGCTGCATCAGCAGGTACTACCTGCTGGCGCGCATATTTTAATTAATGATTTTCGCGTAGGTAGCCAGGTTCAGGATGATATTTACCAACTATGGTTGCAAAGCCAGCGGCGCTTGTTGCCGATGTTGATCCATCGTGATGAAGCGATGGCTGAATGTCTGGCGGCAAAACAACCGTTGGGCGAATACCGTAGCGATGCGTTGGCGGCAGAAGAGATTCTAACGCTGGCGAACTGGTGTCTGTTGAACTATTCCGGGCTGAAAGCGTCAGCCGGGAGCGAATCATGAGTATTCTGACCCGGTGGTTGCTTATCCCGCCGGTCAACGCACGTCTTATCGGGCGTTATCGGGAATATCGTCGTCACGGCGCGTCGCCTTTTAGCGCGACGCTCGGCTGTTTTTGGCTGATTCTCGCCTGGGTATTTATTCCGCTGGAACATCCGCGCTGGCAGCGTATTCGAGCAGAACATAAAAACCTTTATCCGCATATCAACGCCGCGCGCCCGCGTCCGCTGGATCCGGTCCGCTATGTAATCCAGACCTGCTGGTTGTTAATCAGTGCTTCACGCAGAGAAACGGCGAAACCGCGCTGGCGTTCGTTTTCACGCTTGCAGAATATTCGTGGTCGTTATCATCAATGGATGGATGAGCTTCCGGCTCGCTTCAGTCATAACACGCAACATCTTGATGAGAAAAAAGAGCTGGGCCATATAAGCGCCGGAGCACGGCGCTTTATTCTTGGCATCATCGTGACGTTCTCGCTGATTCTGGCGCTGATTTGCGTCACCCAGCCGTTTAACCCACTGTCACAGTTTATCTTCCTGATGTTGCTGTGGGGTGTAGCGCTAATGGTGCGGCGTTTACCGGGACGCTTCTCTGCACTGATGCTGATTGTGCTGTCGCTCACCGTTTCGTGCCGTTATATCTGGTGGCGCTACACTTCCACGCTGAACTGGGACGATCCGGTTAGCCTCGTGTGTGGCTTAATTCTGCTGTTCGCGGAAACTTACGCGTGGATTGTGCTGGTGCTTGGCTACTTCCAGGTGGTATGGCCGCTGAACCGTCAGCCAGTACCGCTGCCAAAAGATATGTCGCAATGGCCATCGGTGGATATTTTTGTGCCGACATACAACGAAGATCTTAGCGTGGTGAAAAATACGATTTACGCCTCGCTGGGTATCGACTGGCCGAAAGATAAACTCAATATCTGGATCCTCGACGATGGCGGCAGGGAAGAGTTTCGTCAGTTTGCACAAAATGTTGGGGTGAAATATATCGCCCGAACAACTCATGAACACGCTAAAGCCGGAAATATCAACAACGCACTGAAATATGCCAAAGGCGAGTTCGTGTCGATTTTTGACTGCGACCACGTACCGACGCGCTCGTTCCTGCAAATGACGATGGGCTGGTTCCTGAAAGAGAAGCAGTTGGCGATGATGCAGACACCGCACCATTTCTTCTCACCAGACCCATTTGAACGCAACCTGGGGCGTTTTCGTAAAACGCCGAATGAAGGCACGCTGTTCTACGGTCTGGTGCAGGACGGTAACGATATGTGGGATGCCACCTTCTTCTGCGGTTCTTGTGCGGTGATTCGCCGTAAGCCGTTAGATGAGATCGGCGGCATTGCTGTCGAAACCGTGACCGAAGATGCGCATACATCTCTGCGTTTGCACCGTCGTGGCTACACCTCTGCGTATATGCGTATTCCGCAAGCGGCGGGGTTGGCGACCGAAAGCCTGTCGGCACATATCGGTCAGCGTATTCGCTGGGCGCGTGGGATGGTGCAAATCTTCCGTCTTGATAACCCGCTTACCGGTAAAGGGTTGAAGTTCGCGCAACGGCTGTGTTACGTCAACGCCATGTTCCACTTCTTGTCGGGCATTCCACGGCTGATCTTCCTGACCGCGCCGCTGGCGTTCCTGCTGCTTCATGCTTACATCATCTACGCACCCGCGTTGATGATCGCGTTGTTTGTGCTGCCGCACATGATCCATGCCAGCCTGACCAACTCGAAGATTCAGGGTAAATATCGCCACTCGTTCTGGAGTGAAATCTACGAAACAGTGCTGGCGTGGTATATCGCGCCGCCGACGCTGGTGGCGTTAATTAACCCGCATAAAGGCAAATTTAACGTCACCGCCAAAGGCGGCCTGGTGGAGGAAGAATATGTCGATTGGGTGATCTCGCGACCGTACATCTTCCTCGTCCTGCTCAACCTGTTTGGTGTCGCTGTTGGCATCTGGCGTTACTTCTACGGCCCGCCAACTGAAATGCTCACCGTGGTTGTCAGTATGGTGTGGGTGTTCTACAACCTGATTATTCTCGGCGGCGCGGTAGCGGTATCGGTTGAAAGTAAACAGGTACGGCGTTCGCATCGTGTAGAAATGACGATGCCAGCGGCCATTGCCCGCGAAGACGGCCACCTTTTCTCCTGCACTGTTCAGGACTTCTCTGACGGCGGTCTGGGGATCAAGATCAACGGTCAGGCGCAGATTCTGGAAGGACAGAAGGTGAACTTACTGCTCAAACGCGGTCAGCAGGAATATGTCTTCCCGACTCAGGTGGCGCGCGTGATGGGTAACGAAGTTGGGCTGCAATTGATGCCGCTTACTACCCAGCAACATATCGATTTTGTGCAGTGTACGTTTGCCCGTGCGGATACATGGGCGCTCTGGCAGGACAGCTACCCGGAAGATAAGCCGCTGGAAAGTCTGCTGGATATTCTGAAGCTCGGCTTCCGTGGCTACCGCCATCTGGCGGAGTTTGCGCCTTCTTCAGTGAAGGGCATTTTCCGCGCGCTGACTTCTCTGGTTTCCTGGGTTGTTTCGTTCATTCCGCGCCGCCCGGAGCGGAGCGAAACGGTACAACCATCGGATCAGGTTTTGGCTCAACAATGATGATAACGCGATGAAAAGAAAACTATTCTGGATTTGTGCAGTGGCAATGGGGATGAGTGCATTCCCTTCTTACATGACGCATGCGACGCCTGCAACGCAACCACTGATCAATGCTGAGCCAGCCGTACCTACTCAGGCGGAGCAGAGCCCGCAGGTGGGGCAGGTGATGCCGGGCGTGCAGGGAGCGGATGCGCCAGTCGTCGCGCAGAACGGCCCTTCACGGGATGTGAAGCTGACTTTTGCGCAAATCGCGCCGCCGCCGGGCAGCATGGTGCTGCGTGGCATCAACCCGAACGGCAGTATTGAGTTTGGTATGCGCAGCGACGAAGTGGTAACGAAGGCGATGCTTAACCTTGAATATACGCCGTCGCCGTCATTGCTGCCTGTCCAGTCGCAGTTAAAGGTTTATCTGAATGATGAACTGATGGGTGTGCTGCCAGTGACCAAAGAACAGTTGGGTAAAAAGACACTGGCGCAAATGCCGATTAATCCGCTGTTTATTACCGACTTCAACCGCGTGCGGCTGGAGTTTGTCGGTCATTATCAGGATGTGTGCGAAAACCCGGCCAGCACTACACTTTGGCTGGATGTCGGACGCAGTAGTGGGCTGGATCTGACGTATCAATCACTGAATGTGAAAAATGACCTGTCGCACTTCCCGATACCGTTCTTCGACCCACGCGATAACCGTACTAATACACTCCCGATGGTCTTTGCCGGTGCGCCGGATGTGGGGCTGCAACAGGCTTCCGCCATTGTTGCCTCGTGGTTTGGTTCCCGTTCCGGCTGGCGTGGGCAGAACTTCCCGGTACTCTATAATCAACTTCCTGATCGCAATGCCATTGTTTTTGCCACTAACGACAAACGCCCGGACTTCCTGCGCGATCATCCGGCAGTAAAAGCCCCGGTGATTGAGATGATCAACCATCCGGAAAATCCTTACGTCAAGCTGTTGGTGGTTTTTGGTCGTGACGACAAAGACCTGTTGCAGGCAGCGAAAGGTATCGCCCAGGGCAATATTCTGTTCCGCGGCGACAGCGTAGAAGTGAAAGAAGTCAAACCGCTGCTGCCACGTAAGCCGTACGATGCGCCGAACTGGGTGCGTACCGATCGTCCGGTCACCTTTGGCGAGCTGAAAACCTATGAAGAACAGTTACAGTCCAGCGGTCTGGAACCGGCAGCGATTAACGTCTCGCTAAACCTGCCGCCGGATCTCTATCTGATGCGTAGTACCGGTATCGATATGGATATCAACTATCGCTACACCACGCCGCCGGTGAAAGACAGTTCACGGATGGATATCAGCCTGAACAACCAGTTCCTGCAATCCTTCAATCTGAGTAGCAAACAGGAGGCAAATCGCCTGCTGCTGCGTATACCTGTGTTACAAGGCTTGTTGGATGGTAAAACCGATGTCTCGATTCCGGCGCTGAAACTGGGAGCCACCAACCAGTTACGCTTTGACTTTGAATACATGAACCCGATGCCGGGCGGTTCGGTGAATAACTGTATTACCTTCCAGCCGGTGCAGAATCACGTGGTGATTGGCGATGACTCCACCATCGACTTCTCGAAGTATTACCACTTTATACCGATGCCGGATTTGCGCGCGTTTGCTAACGCGGGCTTCCCGTTCAGCCGGATGGCGGATCTGTCGCAAACCATCACCGTGATGCCAAAAACGCCAAATGAAGCGCAGATGGAAACGCTGCTCAATACCGTTGGCTTTATTGGCGCACAGACGGGCTTCCCGGCGATTAACCTGACGGTGACCGATGACGGCAGCGCCATTCAGGGGAAAGACGCCGATATCATGATCATCGGCGGTATCCCTGAAAAACTGAAAGACGATAAGCAGATCGATATGTTGGTACAGGCCACAGAAAGCTGGGTGAAAACGCCGATGCGTCAGACGCCATTCCCGGGGATTGTGCCGGACGAAAACGACCGCGCGGCAGAAACCCAGTCAACGCTGACGTCTTCCGGCGCGATGGCGGCGGTGATTGGCTTCCAGTCACCGTATAACGACCAGCGCAGTGTGATTGCGCTGCTGGCGGACAGCCCTCGCGGTTATGAAATGCTTAACGATGCGGTGAACGACAGCGGCAAACGCGCCACCATGTTTGGCTCGGTAGCGGTGATCCGTGAATCTGGCGTAAACAGTTTGCGTGTCGGTGATATCTATTACGTTGGACATCTGCCGTGGTTCGAACGCTTGTGGTATGCACTGGCGAATCACCCGATTCTGCTGGCGGTGCTGGCGGCAATCAGCGTGGTGTTGCTGGCCTGGGTACTGTGGCGTCTGCTGCGTATCATCAGCCGTCGTCGTCTTAACCCGGATAATGAGTAATTGATGATGAATGTTTTGCGTAGTGGAATCGTGACGATGCTGCTGCTGGCTGCCTTTAGTGTTCAGGCTGCCTGCAGTTGGCCTGCCTGGGAGCAGTTCAAAAAGGATTACATCAGTCAGGAGGGGCGCGTCATTGACCCCAGTGATGCGCGCAAAATTACCACCTCCGAAGGGCAAAGTTACGGCATGTTCTTTGCCCTGGCGGCTAACGACCGTGCGGCTTTCGACAACCTTCTCGACTGGACGCAGAACAATCTCGCCCAGGGGTCATTAAAAGAACATTTGCCCGCCTGGCTATGGGGCAAGAAAGAGAACACGAAGTGGGAAGTGCTGGACAGTAACTCAGCCTCTGACGGCGATATCTGGATGGCCTGGTCACTGCTGGAAGCAGGACGATTGTGGAAAGAGCAACGCTATACCGACATCGGTAGCGCGTTGTTAAAACGCATTGCGCAAGAAGAAGTGGTGACGGTGCCAGGGTTGGGTTCCATGCTGTTACCGGGCAAAGTGGGCTTTGCTGAGGATAACACCTGGCGCTTTAACCCGAGTTACCTGCCTCCAACGCTGGCGCAGTATTTCACCCGCTTTGGCGCGCCGTGGACTACGCTGCGCGAAACCAATCAGCGCTTACTGCTGGAAACTGCACCGAAAGGTTTTTCACCAGACTGGGTACGCTATGAGAAAGACAAAGGTTGGCAGTTAAAGCCGGAGAAAACGTTGATCAGCAGTTACGACGCTATTCGCGTCTATATGTGGGTCGGCATGATGCCGGATAGCGATCCGCAAAAAGCGCGGATGCTCAACCGTTTTAAACCGATGGCAACATTTACCGAGAAAAATGGTTATCCACCGGAGAAAGTTGATGTCGCGACGGGGAAAGCGCAGGGTAAAGGGCCAGTCGGTTTTTCTGCGGCTATGTTGCCGTTTCTTCAGAACCGTGATGCGCAGGCTGTACAGCGCCAGCGCGTAGCCGATAACTTTCCTGGTAGCGATGCCTATTACAACTATGTGTTGACCCTGTTTGGACAAGGCTGGGATCAACACCGTTTTCGCTTCTCGACAAAGGGTGAGTTATTACCTGACTGGGGCCTGGAATGCGCAAATTCACACTAAATATCCTTACGCTTTCCCTCGGTCTGGCTATGATGCCGATGGTCGAGGCGGCACCAACCGCCCAGCAACAGTTGCTGGAGCAGGTTCGGGTGGGCGAAGCTACCCATCGTGAAGACCTGGTGCAGCAGTCGCTGTATCGTCTGGAGCTTATCGATCCGAATAACCCGGATGTGGTTGCTGCTCGTTTTCGTTCATTATTACGTCAGGGAGACACTGACGGGGCGCAAAAACAGCTCGACCGACTGTCGCAATTAGCGCCGAGTTCAAATGCGTATAAATCGTCGCGTACCATCATGCTGCTTTCCACGGCAGATGGCCGTCAGGCATTGCAACAGGCGCGTTTACAGGCCACCACGGGGCACGCAGAAGAAGCCGTGGCAGGTTACAACAAACTGTTTAACGGAGCGCCGCCGGAAGGTGATATTGCCGTCGAGTACTGGAGTACAGTGGCGAAAATTCCGGCGCGTCGTGGCGAAGCGATTAATCAGCTAAAACGCATCAATGCGGATACACCGGGCAATACGGGGTTGCAAAACAATTTGGCGTTATTGCTGTTTAGCAGCGATCGCCGTGACGAAGGTTTTGCCGTGCTGGAACAGATGGCGAAATCCAACGCCGGGCGAGAGGGTGCCGCTAAAATCTGGTACGCACAGATAAAAGACATGCCTGTCAGTGATGCCAGCGTGCAGGCGCTGAAAAAATATCTCTCAATCTTTAGCGATGGCGATAGTGTGGCACTGGCGCAATCGCAACTGGCAGAACAACAAAAACAACTGGCCGATCCTAATTTCCGCGCTCGTGCGCAAGGTTTAGCCGCGGTGGATTCAGGCATGGCGGGTAAAGCTATTCCCGAACTGCAACAGGCGGTGCGCGCTAACCCGAAAGACAGTGAAGCTTTGGGTGCGCTGGGCCAGGCGTATTCCCAGAAAGGCGATCGCGCGAATGCGGTGGTGAATCTGGAAAAAGCCCTCGCGCTGGACCCGCACAGCAGCAACAATGACAAGTGGAACAGCCTGTTGAAAGTGAACC
>NZ_PYQM01000067.1:0-10622 GCF_003027595.1 Escherichia sp. 20412-1
CGGAGATGTGTAATAAGAGACAGAATGTATTACTTGGCAGATTATTTTTCAGGATAAATCCCATATATTTAATTAAGGGACGACAACAATGATACCTTCATTAAGGCCGGTTATTCTTTTTTATATTTTCACAGTTATTCCGAATGCCAGAGCACAGGAGTGCATCATGGATAATTATTTTAATAAAACTAAAATTTTTTCTTCTTATTCTCTGGATCAAGAACAAAATAAGGTTGAAGAATCAAATAATATCACCTCACTTTTACCAAGAATGTCTATGGGTATGGGGCAATACATTAATAATAAAAAGAGGCTGTCTACTTTTGGTGATAGTAATGTATATTTTTCTCTTTCACAGGATGTGTTTGCTGCATATAAATATAAAAATAATAAAGATAAGTTAGCGATCCAAAAAAGCTTACAAGATCTAGAGTTGCAAAGAAAAAAATATGAGTATTTATTGAATTTTTATTATGATAATATAAATTACTTATATAAACTTGAGCAAATTGAATTAACTAAAAATCAAATTAAAAAATTAGAGACAGATTACAACATGTCGAAGGTATTATTTAATATGGGAAAAATACCTCATCTTGACACAGAAATAAAACGAAACAATCTTGATAAGATGAAAAATACACTTAACGAGGTCGAACTGGAAAGACAGTATACTCTTATGAAGATCAATAGTGATTATGCCGTCCCGGAAAAGTTACTTCACGAAATCTCACTTACAGATATAAAATCGTGTAAAAGATCAAGTATTATGGAATTAGTCAGAGATATTTATCGGAAAAAGAATGAATCTGTTGAGATTGATAACAAAATTAGCGAGTCATCACTTTTACCATCATTATATGTTTCTGTTGGTTTGACTCCTAAAAATGGTGGAACATTGAGCGATATATCCCTGAGAGAAATGGATTATAATGCCAGCATAAGTATAGATATACCGTTGAGTGATTTTTTTTCATCGTTTAATAGTAAGAAAACGAACGCAATGAATTTGGTAAGAAACGGTATTGATAACCTTAGTGACTTCAGAGGAATTGAGCTGTTACGTTTTGATATTAGCAACAAGCTTCATATAATGAAGAAAAAAAATTCAATGTTAAAAAAAGGCTTATATATAAAGTGGAAAGAATTGAGCTACATTTCAGAAAGAGTGAAAAATAAGAAAGAAAGTGTACTTGCATATTATTCTTTACAGGATGACATTTATGACACTGAGCTTGAAATCAAAAGGAGTGAGAATGAACTTATGTATTATGAACTTTATCTTTATTTTCTTGGCTAGTCTTTTTTCACCAAAAGCTTTTTGTGACATATATTACGGTGTATTACATGGGAATAAAATTATTCATTTTAAAAGCCCCTACCCTGGAATTATAAAATTATCCGATATTGAAGAAGGTGAAATAAAACAAAATATCACCTTGTTTAAAGTATTAAATTATGAGTATAACTCCAAGAACCTTTTGATTGAGAAAAAACTACAAGCTGAAAGGAAAAAGAAACATCGGCTTCAAACTGATTATAAAGAGAGTAAATATGCCTATGAGTCAGGATATATCTCTAAGGATGAACTACTTGACATAGAAGATAAAATAAATGACTCTAATATGACTATTATAAATCTTAATGTAGAGCAGGATAACATTGCCAATATGTTAAAACTTGCAAAGCCTTTTGTTTCTTCCCCATTTATTATAAGAAATATTTTTGTAAACAATGAACAATATGTCAACTCTGGAGATGATATTGTAGATATTGAACTTCTTGATCAATTTTTTATTGATGTAAAAATTGATCCAGTTTCTTTACACGGTAACATAAAAGAAAAGAAAATAGAATATCGTTCTTTGGTCAATGGTTTATCTGGTTTTGCATCGGTGATTCGTGTCACCCGTACGACTGAAAGTGGTCAAGATGATAAGTCTTCTGGTTTAAGGGTTGTCACATTGAACATCACTGGAGATCATAAAAAACTATCTGAATTACTTGATACTGCATTTGAGATTGAAATAAAGTGATCAAATTAGATATTTATGATAAACAATTCAAGGATAAAAAAATCCTTAATTCTGTATCTTTGTATGTTGAAGACGGTTCTTTTCATGTTATTACCGGTCCTTCCGGTGTCGGAAAAAGTTCCCTGTTGAACATACTTGGCTTGTTAGACAGAGAATTTTATGGGAGTTATGAGTTTTGTGGCAAGAAGATCAATCCAAAAGATTACAACATAACGGCAGGGATAAGAAAGGAGTATTTTGGTTTTATATTTCAAGACTCTCTTATTAATGAGAAACAAAGTGTAATACGCAATCTTCTTTGCTCCGTAGACTATCCTGACTTGAAATTAGCAGAGGAAGTTGCACATGCTATGCTTGAAATTGTTGGGCTTCCGGTGTCAGATATGAAAGCCATTAATCTATCTGGTGGCGAGAAGCAACGACTTGCCCTTGCCAGAGCTCTAATAAAGAAACCTAAAATTCTTTTGGCTGATGAACCTACCGCAAGCCTGGATAGAAATAACAAAAGAATAATTATGAGTATTTTATCAGAATATAATAAGTCCGGAGGGAGTGTCATCATGGTTACACATGATCTTGAACTTATTACAAGCAATATGAGTGTAATTAAACTGGAAAATTGCTAACTGTTACAATATGCTTTTACATATTATATTCATCATATTCTTATTTTGCTACTATCTTATTTCAAAAGGTAAATTTAAATTATCTTTATTTTTTGTTTTTATCTATTCTTTTCTTTTATCACTCGAGATAGCGAATGAGTATTTTTTTTCATTTGGTCCTCCAGTTCATTTCAACCCAATAATCTTTTTATATGTAGTGGCATACAACATTCTGATGTTCACTATATATCACTATATATCAGGGAAAGGAATTTTGGGATGTGTTATATACGCTGCACTTGTAACCTTTATTTCAGCATTAAAGATCTCGATCCCATTGAATCCAATTATATTATATTATAAATACAGTTTGTTATTTTTGCCGCATACGAATATACCTTTATTTAATTTATATATCATAAACTTATTTCCGGCTCTGCTTTTTTCTTGTGATTTAAAAAAAATAATAATATTACTGGTTTGCTATATGTCTACGATATTACCAATCTGTACATTAATTTCAGACAAAGCACCAAAGATTAATATAGCTATTATTCAGGTCGGCCTTTATTACAAAAACGGTGGAACCACAGAACAGTTTTACGATGATATGGTTAGGTTTATAAAAAATCACAACGTTAATCTTGTTGTTTTCTCAGAAAATGTTTATTTTGGTTATAAAAATTTATTTATCAAAGGGAATACAGATAGCCTTTTGTTAAAGATTAAATCTGATTCAAGTCTTAAAAAATATGCATTCTTATTCAATTTTTTTGGTTACAAACAAATTAATAATGTTATATCAATGTTTCTGTATAATGATCGCTTGCAATTGCATCAGAAAACGGTGTTAATTCCATTTATCGAAAAGAAAAGTGTATTTAATACTTCAGCAAGTCTCTCATCAGAATATCTTAATATAGATAATAAAATAAAAAATAGTGATACGTTTCAGGTTCATGATTTTTCTTTTAAAGCATACATTTGCTATGAGGCATTATTTCCTGTAACAACAGTGCATAACGGTGTGGTAATTGCACAATCGGATTATGTGCGTCTTAATAAAGGAAAAGAATATAAAAAAACGCTGGTTAATGGTAGTTTGCTTGGCAAATTTTCCGTTGCACCAAATACTACGTTAATAAATATACAGAATTATGGTGGAACCATTGTACTTAACAAATATTGGAAAGTTGACTGGGATATTTATAATAGATCAAAAAAAGAACCTTTCCTTGTAGTTAAATTATAACACATCTAGTGATTTTTGTGGTAAATTTTTCTTCTGAATTCTGACACGGAATGTGCGCAACTAATTGTCGATATGGACTGTACTACTCATATCGACAAGTCAGTAAAGTGATGAATGGCTGTTCTACAATGCTTGATAGTTGGGTATGCAGTCAGGGAATTATGTCCTTCGCAATTTCGCCATGGGCATTCTTCGGGCTATAGTCTTGCAGGAGTAATCACCACCTCCCTGGGAGTGGGTTTGGGAATAATAATTAAAAATAAATGATTTTATTTATGGATAGTGCGTCGTATTAACTGAACTGGCCCGCTGAAATACCAGACAGTAGATGTATCTAAAAATAAGAGATAGGCTTGGATATATGTCTAACACTAGTTCTGATTTTGAGATGGCTGGCGTTTTGTTAGGAAAAGAGGTGCGTAAACGTAAAACACCTCAGGAAAAAATCGCAATTATTCAACAGACTATGGAGCCTGGCATGACGGTGTCCCATGTGGCGCGTTTGCATGGTATTCAGCCCAGCCTGTTGTTTAAGTGGAAAAAACAATATCTGGAAGGAAATCTCACTGCTGTTGCTGCCGGAGAGGATGTCGTTCCTGCCTCAGAACTGGCTGTCGCTATAAAACAAATAAAAGAGTTACAGCGCTTGCTGGGTAAGAAAACCATGGAAGTTGAGATCCTCAAAGAAGCGGTGGAGTATGGTCAGTCGCGAAAATGGATAGCGCATGCGCCCTTGTTGCCAACGGACAAGGAATAACCCTGGTAAGCCGTATTCTGGGCGTGTCGCGTGCGCAACTGGCACAAAGGATGAAAACATCTGGTAATAAGCCGAATAAACATCGTCGCAGATGTGATGAGGCTGCGGATGCGGAAGTGTTAGCACGCATCCTTGATATCATCAGCGATATGCCGACATATGGCTATCGTCGTGTCTGGGCCATTCACGAACAGCAGTCCCGTAACGAAGGACTGCTGTTCGTGAATGCAAAGCGCGTTTATCGGATAATGAGCGAAAATAACCTGTTGTTGTTACATGACAAGCCTTCACGGCCGCAGCGGGAACATAAAGGCCGAATATCGGTGAAGGAAAGCGACCAGCGCTGGTGTTCCGATGGCTTTGAGTTCGGTTGTGATGATGGCGAAAAACTGCGTGTCACGTTCGCACTGGACTGTTGCGATCGTGAAGCCATAGACTGGGCAGCAGGCACGGGAGGTTATGACAAAGCAACGGTGCAGGATGTCATGTCAGGAGCAATAGAAAAACGCTTTGGCGATAAAGGAGCGGAACGGCCAATCCAGTGGCAGACTGATAACGGTTCAGCGTACAGAGCGCATGAAACACGGCAGTTCGCCAGAGAGTTGAATCTGGAGCCCTGCACGACGGCAGTCAGTAGCCCTCAGAGCAATGGAATGGCAGAAAGGTTCGTGAAAACGATGAAAGAAGACTACATCGCGTTCATGCCGAAACCGAATGTAAGAACGGCATTGCATAACCTTGCAGTGGCGATCGAGCATTACAATGAAAACCATCCGCATAGTGCGTTAGGTTATCTCTCACCAAGGGAATATCGACGTCAGCGGGTAACGTCAACTTAAGATACAACGACTGTCTGAATATCGTGGGTCAAGGACAAAACCGCCACAACGCCATCTAAAGCACATCGCAGGCCAGTTGCACAGTCATACGCGGTGACATCGACCAGCCAATAACGGCGCGTGACCACAGGTCGATGATTACTGCCGGATAGAGCCAGCTTTCGTCCATGCGCAGATACGTGATGTCACTTGCACATTTCTGTGTCTTGACCACTGGCGTAAAAATCCTGTTTCAGCAGATTCTCCTATATCGGTAGGCCATGTTCACAGTAGCTGATCGGGGTGAACTTCTAGGTGGCTTTTGCCCGCACTCCCTGACGATGCAGGCTGGCTACAATGGTTTTGATATTGTACTCGGTAGTTCGTCAGCGAGACGAGGTGTCCCATTGCCTCAGTGAATGCGTTACGGGCAGCTGTATCACAGATGAGCCGGTCCGAGCTGATATCGACGCAGACGCCAGGCATACCAGCCGCTGCGGGCAACCCGAAGCACACGACACATGGCTTTGATGCTAAAAATTCAATCTGATACTTTTCGATGAAGACATACTTCATTTCAGGTACTTCGTAAAGTATGTCGCGGCCTTTTGGAGAATGGCCAACTCCTCGTCACGTTCAGTTAGCTGGCGTTTAAGGCGAGCATTTTCTGCGGCAAGTTCGCACTCGTGCTCGGTGAAAGTCAGCTGTTGTTGCTGTTTGCGACGCCAGGCATAAAGCTGTGATTCATACGATCTGAGCTCGCAGGCTGTCACGAACGGTGCAATAGTGGTTCTTCCGCAACCTGGGTGGAGATTTTCATGCCAGTGGACTCATGACCCTCTGCCTGAGTAGTTCAAATCCGGCTCGACCATACATCTGGCGTTTCAACATCTTCAGGCGATTTACATGACCTTCGACAACTCCATTACTCCAGCGACTGCTGATTGCCTCACATATAGCCGCAGCATCAGCTTCCATCCCCGCAGCCACGCGCCGAAGTTCTGCTGAACCGCTTTCGTGGACTCGAGTGAACCAGCTGCTTAGCTGTGATTTATTTTGGGTTTTCAAAATACGGTAGAACTCGAGTACCAGTTGCTGCACTATTTTCAGCTCCGGTTCTTTTTCACACATCAGACTAATAAATCGGGAAGCATAATTTTCTTCACCCCTGATTATTCTCCAGGGCATCAACCAGCGGCTTATCCGGGACACTGAAGGAAGTCTGGCGGCAGTAGTAACCGGTGGGATCCAGTCTTTACGCCATTTGGCAACAGCATCCCTTACGATGGTTTCACTGCCTGTAAACCCCCGGGCCACCATTTCCCGCCATATCCGGCTGGCGTTATAATTACCACTTTCTCGTTGCTCTTTTAACCACTCCCTCCATGGGTCCAGAAGCCCTCGCTTTGGAGGCCGGGTTGACATTTCAGGGAATGTTCCTGAACGCACCCAGCGACTGACTGTCACACGTGACAGGCCTGTAATACGGGATATTTCCCTGAAACTACATCCCTTGTTATGCAGGACCATAACCTCTGTCCAACGCTGATGCCGTTTTTTGCGGGTTTGCTGTTTAAGGCGTTCCGGACGACGGAGCGATGCTGCAGGCACAGACAGTTCTGGCTCAGGTGATTTCTTTGGTGACAACTCACTGGCAACAAGACGTATCAGAGGCATATGTCTGTACATCATTCGTTCAAGTGCATCGCCAATATTTTTTAGCAGATGCCATCGATCGACCACCTGTCTGGCCTGAGGTGCACCTTCACGTGCTGCTGTCGCATAGACTCCACTGCGATCACGCGAGACAACCTGTATTTCCGGATATTTTCTGAACCAGGTCGCCAGCGTACGCTGATCACGACCGGGAAGCAGGACGAGGGGACGGTGAGTATCAAGATTGACGATTAACGTACCGTAGCAGTGGCCCCGATGCCACGCCCACTCATCAATACCGACATGAGGTGCGCCTGACTGTTTCGTCTCCGGGGTATTGATAACCCTGCGAAGAAGAGTATCAGCACTGCAACGGAGACCCATTGCCGTTGCTGCCCGTTTTCCAGCCTCACCTCCGGCTATTAATCCCAGTTGACGTTGTAAATTTTGTAACGCCTGTGAAGACTGCTGGTGTGAACTGGCGAAGGGAGCAAGCGACCCGGCAAAAATTTTACGTGAACAAGCCGGGTTACGGCAGTACCAGTGGCGGACGGAAAATACAAGCCATAGCGTCTGCCCTGAGCAGGGTAAATGCTGTATCCGGCGCCGACGAAAACTATGAACAGAGTCGCTACGCTAAAAGCATTCAGGACATTGTGCTGTTTTGCGTTTCCCGTGGAGATGGAGGGTTATACCGTCAGAGCTAATAATTTGTCGACTGCATCGCCATCCGCAAGGTAACTGTAGAAGTGTCTTAAGAGAGTGCATTGCGTTGCCCATAACTGAAAACAGCTTAGATCCTTGTTCACCAGAAAGTTTCATCCATTTTCTTCCACCCAGGTTGCGGAAGAACCACTTTCGTCGTTGACAGCAGGCTGCTGCGGCCACACCGATGCGCTCTGCAAGATTCAGGGCTTCGTTGCGAAATTCAGGCGTGTATTGCTTACGGAGCTTCTTGCTGGTTAATACTGGGTAAGATCAGATTTGATTCCTTCTGACAATCCGCTTTCCCAGTTATTACTGCTTGTAAATGTCGCAGTTACTCCTGTAAATAATTCTCCGCTTTCAATTATATGCTTCCTGTCTGCCCCAATTTGCAAGTGCGTATAGATTGGTTAATATCAGGCGTGACAAAGCTAATGCTATCCGCATCATTGCCATTGACATCTCCAGTGATGCTCCCACCCGCGCCAACATTTAAGCTTGTGTTTTGTCCGCTAAGCTCCCAGCTTTAGGCGGAATACATCGTTCCAAGCTGAACTGACAGCAAGGAAAGGCTCGACCCCGCATTACTATTTACTGCCCAGTCAGAAAGCAATCCGGTTGTAGCAGTCAATTTTGCCCATTCACCTAATGACAAAGAAGATTGAGTGAAACGGTTGAGCTGATTAAGTGTTGTAGAGGTCATCGTTGTCGTACTATCTGTACTATTAATACTACTGGCAAAATTTTCATTAATAGTTAGTGCCGATCCTTGTTTCAACTGTACATGTCCAGTGAAACGGATCTGATCATTTTCAGCGGTGCCTTTGACTTACCCAATGTGTGGCACTACGCCAAACTGACTACAAATGCTTCGGCAAATTTGCGGGTCAATTTATCCAGTGATTAGCCCAGTTCATTCAGAACTTCAGTCAGTGCACACCTGAAGTGATCAACAAAAACTGGCCACCGCGTTAGAGTTTTTCCAGTATCGATTTTCCGATTCATTTGGGTTAACTCATCGTTATATTCATGAGGCCGGAATGCACTATAATATTCAACTATATACTCAGTTATTGCACGGGCAGCTTCGTTGAGGCTAAAGTAACCAGCCACTGGTACCCACTCTTCAGACTTCTGAAGACACGTTCCATTGGGCTATTATCCCAGTCGTTTCCCCGGCGACTCATACTCTGCTTGATCCGATAACGTCACAGCACCTGCCTGAACTGCCTGCTCGTATAATGACTGTCGTGGACGCTGTGCAGCGCTCCGGCCAGATAATATTTTTCATTCTGTCCCAGCGTGACCACCCGTTTTTGCTGTCCGAGCAGTTGCCAGTCCGCACCGATTTTGGGATGAAGATGGATATCCACTTCATCTTCATAAAAGACCGGATGCTCTGTGTTGCATTCGTCCAGTGCTTTATGGATTGCTGCCATCTTTTCATCTTTATGCGTGTCACGGATACGCAGAGTTGGCGTAGTCCTTCGCCACACAATCCCCGCAGACGGCAACCAACGGCGAACGGTTCCAGCATTTAACTGGCAACCGATTATCTTATTGATTTTTGTTGCCAGTAGCTCTGTACTCCAGCGTGAACGCTAGGAGCCAAAGTTGCCGGGAGAATGTTTTACCAGCTTACGTAACAGTGTGCAGATATGCTCAAACGGCCAGCGACGGGCACGCCCGGCAGATAATGATTTCAGTCCCTCAACGCCCGACTGCGCGAACCAGTTAATCCAGCGTCCAACAGAGGAACGGGCGCAGCAGAGCGTTCTGGCAACGTCGCTGACACGGTCGCCCCGGTGCAGCATCAGTATGTTAGTCAGTCTGCGGGCATAATTTTTATCGTGTATTTTATGGATGGCTTTCTGCATCAGGCGTCGTTCGTCATGGGAAATTGGTGCTATGATCGGCATTGCTCAGTACGGTTGGTGATTTGTTTTGATTGGGCGATTGATCAGATCGCACAATCCGGGCTGAGTTCCCTCAAAGTGATCTACTATTCCGCGCAGCTTTTTAGAAAATTGCTCTGATCGAAAATAAATATCAATACGGCTGTGACTAGCAGCTTACCTGTGATAGATAGTGCCGACTGTCGACGAACCCATACCCCCTGCTCCAGTGTATCCAGCACGAATGTCGTTTCCATGGACGATGAGAACCGCCACCTCACGATGTATCCGGCAAACACAACCACATAGACAAAGCCCTGCCATATACTTACCTAGGTGAAATCATCCATCCACAACTGGTTAGTATGTTCTGCCACGAACTGACAATTCACGCGTTCGCATGCGGCAACGATTTTCCAACTGACTGTAGTGCGGATCTTTTTACCCCGGAAAACACCGGCAAGTGTATGAGGTGCGTGGTCAGCCGAAGGACACCATAATTTACTGCGATAGTAATAATGGCTGTGTCAGTTTTTATCATCACTCAGTTTTCCGTTTAACCAGATTATGTGATTACTGATGCAGTGAAGACCTTTTTTGTCCTGCCATGGACTCTGTTTTCCCAGCACTGCCTCAAACAAGGCCCCTCCTAAACCCACTCATTCTTACTTAAAATATAAAACCGCCAATCAAAATAACAAAAAAGATAGATATATAAAACAATATCAACAAGAAGATAAAATCCGATAAATATCTAAAACAGAATCAACAAAACACCCCAAATAGATAAAAAAATATGGATAATGAAAAATTCACTTAACATAAACGATTAAACTGTTATAAAAATAAATTACGCAGCATGCGTGAATTATATTGTTTTTGTTTTAATGTAAAGGAT
>NZ_PYQM01000068.1:0-10654 GCF_003027595.1 Escherichia sp. 20412-1
AAAAAAGTCAGAGAACTGAAGCTGGCTGACGCCACCATTACTGACATGCAGCAGCGCCAGCGTGATGTTGCTGCACTCGATGCAAAATACACAAAGGAGTTAGCCGATGCGAGAGCTGAAAATGAAAATCTGCGCGCTGACGTTGCCGCTGGTCGCCGCAGCCTGCGGGTCAACGCCACCTGTGTGTCCGCCACAGACAAAACCACAGGCAGCGCCCGCGTGGGTAATGCAGCCCGCCCCAGACTGGCAGACGCCGCTCAACGGCATTATTTCACCCTCAGAGAACGGCTGATGACGATGCAGAAGCAGTTGGAAGGGGCGCAGGAATATATCCGTGGGCAGTGTATGAAGTAGTCTTTTTGTTATCCGGAGGACGTATGAAGAAATTACTGGTAACTGTAAAACCTTTTGAAGGAACAATTCCGTTCCGTATTTTGCAGCGTGGACGTGTTCTTTCTGAAGGTTCGTTCAGTGGTAAATGCACGAAATTATTCTCACGGACATACGAAGTGGATGCCACGAATGAAGCCCTCACCGTTGAGTGTGCGATGAATACCGATAAATGCCGGATGTTATCTGCTGAATTACAGCCGGTGTGCTGACTGTTCTTATTATCCATGCGCCGTATCGTCGCCGTATTCCCGCATTAACAGAGACCGCAGCCCGACGGGGAGACTCCTCTGCGTGAGTGTGCGGGAATAATCAGAAACGATGCACACCGGGTTTGCCGCGTAAACAGGCCGCGGATTACACCCATATGGTCGCCTGTCCGGTGCGATGGTGGAAGAAACCGGAACACTCAGTACTCACCTGGAATAAAAAAAAGCCGCAGGTGATATGCGGCATAAAATGGCACGAATTGAAGAGTGGTTTATCTTAGCGTTTATATTTTTATCTTATTTTTATGCTGTTGTTCAATTCGTTATTTTTGTTGGCTGATTTATCTGTTTATTTTGATGTAAGTGCTGATTTTTCACGTAATGCATAAAATTGATTTAATCTGAAGTTGTTATCATTTTGTCGGATATTCCGTAATGTTGAAATATTTTATTATATTTATGTATATATTCATGATGTGTAATTTTACATCACAGTGACAGTAACGCCCGTTGCAACCTGTGGTGTGGCGGCAGATGTTATCACAAGTAATAATGACTAGTAGTAAACTTTCATGCTAAATATTGAATAACTGTCTGTGAAATAATAAGTAATACCAGAGTTATTTTAGTCTTTTATCCTGCTCTTTTGTTTGTGCCCACGGGGCTTTCGACAAGCAGGAGCGTTACGTGGCTGAGATAAACATGCGCATGGAGATGTGAGAAGATGAAATTCCAGCTGGCACGAATTTATAAAGGTGAGTTATTTGCAGGTTTTGGTATTGCTGTAAATGGTGAATTGCTGGACGGGCAATTGTCTGTCCGGATTGATACAGAGGCGATAACACCACCTTCGGCGACGGTTGTCTTCAGTCTGACCAGAGAGAAAAATTGAAAACAGCATTGCCATTGATGTGCACGAAATCCTGATGCGTAAAAATACCGAATGAGAAGCCGTCATGTCCCTCATCATTGAAAACGGTCAGAGCCTCTCATTCTTTGCAACTGTTGCGCGATTAGCATGTCTTTCTGTCTGTTGTCAGTCTCCGGCGACAGGCTTCAATAACCCAGGCTGAAAAGTTACCGGACCCTTTTTGATCAAGAGCGATGTTAATTTGTTCAATCATTTGGTTAGGAAAACGGATATTGCGGGTTGTTGTTCTGCGGGTTCTGTTCTTCGTTGACATGAGGTTGCCCTGTATTCAGTGTCGCTGATTTGTATTGTCTGAAGTTGTTTTTACGTTAAGTTGATGCGGATCAATTAATACGATACCTGCGTCATAATTGATTATTTGACGTGGTTTGATGGCGTACACGCACGTTCTGATATGTAGATGATAATTATTATCATCTTTGTGGGTCCTTTCCGGCGATCCGGCAGGCTACGGGGCGGAAGGCGCGCGGGTTTTCGCTATTTATGAAAATTTTTCGGTTTAAGGCGTTTCCGTTCTTCTTCGCCGTAACTTAATGTTTTTATTTAAAACACCCCCTGAAAAGAAAGGAAACGACAGGTGCTGAAAACGGGCTTTTTGGCCTCTGTCGTTTCCTTTCTCTGTTTTTGTCCGTGGAATGAACAATGGAAGTCAACAAAAAGCAGCTGGCTGACATTTTCGGCGCGAGTATCCGTACCATTCAGAACTGGCAGGAGCAGGGAATGCCCGTTCTGCGAGGCGGTGGGAAGGGTAATGAGGTGCTTTATGACTCTGCCGCCGTCATAAAATGGTATGCCGAAAGGGATGCTGAAATTGAGAACGAAAAGCTGCGCCGGGAGGTTGAAGAACTGCGGCAGGCCAGCGAGACAGATCTGCAGCCAGGGACTATTGAGTACGAACGCCATCGACTTACGCGTGCGCAGGCCGACGCACAGGAGCTGAAAAATGCCAGAGACTCCGCTGAAGTGGTGGAAACAGCATTCTGTACTTTCGTGCTGTCGCGGATCGCAGGTGAAATTGCCAGTATTCTCGACGGGATCCCCCTGTCGGTGCAGCGGCGTTTTCCGGAACTGGAAAACCGACATGTTGATTTCCTGAAACGGGATATCATCAAAGCCATGAACAAAGCAGCCGCGCTGGATGAACTGATACCGGGGTTGCTGAGTGAATATATCGAACAGTCAGGTTAACAGGCTGCGGCATTTTGTCCGCGCCGGGCTTCGCTCACTGTTCAGGCCGGAGCCACAGACCGCCGTTGAATGGGCGGATGCCAGTTACTATCTCCCGAAAGAATCCGCATACCAGGAAGGGCGCTGGGAAACACTGCCCTTTCAGCGGGCCATCATGAATGCGATGGGCAGCGACTACATCCGTGAGGTGAATGTGGTGAAGTCTGCCCGTGTTGGTTATTCCAAAATGCTGTTGGGTGTTTATGCCTACTTCATAGAGCATAAGCAGCGCAACACCCTTATCTGGTTGCCGACGGATGGTGATGCCGAGAACTTTATGAAAACCCACGTTGAGCCGACCATCCGTGATATTCCGTCGCTGCTGGCGCTGGCCCCGTGGTATGGCAAAAAGCACCGGGATAACACGCTCACCATGAAGCGTTTCACCAATGGGCGTGGCTTCTGGTGCCTGGGCGGTAAAGCGGCAAAAAACTACCGTGAAAAGTCAGTGGATGTGGCGGGTTATGATGAACTTGCTGCCTTTGATGATGATATTGAACAGGAAGGCTCTCCGACGTTCCTGGGCGACAAGCGTATTGAAGGCTCGGTCTGGCCAAAGTCCATCCGTGGCTCCACGCCTAAAGTGAGAGGCACCTGCCAGATTGAGCGTGCTGCCAGTGAATCCCCGCATTTTATGCGTTTTCATGTTGCCTGCCCGCACTGCGGGGAGGAGCAGTACCTTAAATTTGGCGACAAAGAGACGCCGTTTGGCCTCAAATGGACGCCGGATGATCCCGCCAGCGTGTTTTATCTCTGCGAGCATAATGCCTGCGTCATCCGCCAGCAGGAGCTGGATTTCACTGATGCCCGTTATATCTGCGAAAAGACCGGGATCTGGACCCGTGATGGCATTCTCTGGTTTTCGTCATCCGGTGAAGAGATTGAGCCGCCGGACAGCGTGACTTTCCACATCTGGACGGCGTACAGCCCGTTCACCACCTGGGTGCAGATTGTCAAAGACTGGATGAAAACGAAAGGGGATACGGGAAAACGTAAAACCTTCGTGAACACCACGCTCGGTGAGACATGGGAAGCGAAAATCGGTGAACGTCCGGATGCTGAAGTGATGGCAGAGCGGAAAGAGCATTATTCAGCGCCTGTTCCTGACCGTGTGGCTTACCTGACCGCCGGTATCGACTCCCAGCTGGACCGCTACGAAATGCGCGTATGGGGATGGGGGCCGGGTGAGGAAAGCTGGCTGATTGACCGGCAGATTATTATGGGCCGCCACGACGATGAACAGACGCTGCTGCGTGTGGATGAGGCCATCAATAAAACCTATACCCGCCGGAATGGTGCAGAAATGTCGGTATCCCGTATCTGCTGGGATATTGGCGGGATTGACCCGACCATTGTGTATGAACGCTCGAAAAAACATGGGCTGTTCCGGGTAATCCCCATTAAAGGGGCATCCGTCTACGGAAAGCCGGTGGCCAGCATGCCACGTAAGCGAAACAAAAACGGGGTTTACCTTACCGAAATCGGTACGGATACCGCGAAAGAGCAGATTTATAACCGCTTCACACTGACGCCGGAAGGGGATGAACCGCTTCCCGGTGCCGTTCACTTCCCGAATAACCCGGATATTTTTGATCTGACCGAAGCGCAGCAGCTTACTGCTGAAGAGCAGGTCGAAAAATGGGTGGATGGCAGGAAAAAAATACTGTGGGACAGCAAAAAGCGACGCAATGAGGCGCTCGACTGCTTCGTTTATGCGCTGGCGGCGCTGCGCATCAGTATTTCCCGCTGGCAACTGGATCTCAGTGCACTGCTGGCGAGCCTGCAGGAAGAGGATGGTGCAGCAACCAACAAGAAAACACTGGCAGATTACGCCCGTGCCTTATCCGGAGAGGATGAATGACGCGACAGGAAGAACTTGCCGCTGCCCGTGCGGCACTGCATGACCTGATGACAGGAAAACGGGTGGCAACGGTACAGAAAGACGGACGGAGAGTGGAGTTTACGGCCACTTCCGTGTCTGACCTGAAAAAATACATTGCGGAGCTGGAAGTGCAGACCGGCATGACACAGCGACGCAGGGGACCTGCAGGATTTTATGTATGAAAACGTCCACCATTCCCACCCTTCTGGGGCCGGACGGCATGACATCGCTGCGTGAATATGCCGGTTATCACGGCGGTGGCAGCGGATTTGGTGGGCAGTTGCGGGCGTGGAACCCACCGGGTGAAAGTGTGGATGCAGCCCTGCTGCCCAACTTTACCCGTGGCAATGCCCGCGCAGACGATCTGGTACGCAATAACGGCTATGCCGCCAACGCCATCCAGCTGCATCAGGATCATATCGTCGGGTCTTTTTTCCGGCTCAGTCATCGCCCAAGCTGGCGCTATCTGGGCATCGGGGAGGAAGAAGCCCGTGCCTTTTCCCGCGAGGTTGAAGCGGCATGGAAAGAGTTTGCCGAAGATGACTGTTGCTGCATTGACGTTGAGCGAAAACGCACGTTTACCATGATGATTCGGGAAGGTGTGGCCATGCACGCCTTTAACGGTGAACTGTTCGTTCAGGCCACCTGGGATACCAGTCCCTCGCGACTGTTCCGGACACAGTTCCGGATGGTCAGCCCGAAGCGTATCAGCAACCCGAACAATACCGGCGACAGCCGGAACTGCCGTGCCGGTGTGCAGATTAATGACAGCGGTGCGGCGCTGGGATATTACGTCAGCGAGGACGGGTATCCTGGCTGGATGCCGCAGAAATGGACATGGATACCCCGTGAGTTACCCGGCGGGCGCGCCTCGTTCATTCACGTTTTTGAACCCGTGGAGGACGGGCAGACCCGCGGTGCAAATGTGTTTTACAGCGTGATGGAGCAGATGAAGATGCTCGACACGCTGCAGAACACGCAGCTGCAGAGTGCCATTGTGAAGGCGATGTATGCCGCCACCATTGAAAGTGAGCTGGATACGCAGTCAGCGATGGATTTTATTCTGGGCGCGAACAGTCAGGAGCAGCGGGAAAGGCTGACCGGCTGGATTGGTGAAATTGCCGCGTATTACGCCGCCGCGCCGGTCCGGCTGGGAGGCGCAAAAGTGCCGCACCTGATGCCGGGTGACTCACTGAACCTGCAGACGGCTCAGGACACGGATAACGGCTACTCCGTTTTTGAGCAGTCACTGCTGCGGTATATCGCAGCCGGGCTGGGTGTCTCGTATGAGCAGCTTTCCCGGAATTACGCCCAGATGAGCTACTCCACGGCACGGGCCAGCGCGAACGAGTCGTGGGCGCACTTTATGGGGCGGCGAAAATTCGTCGCATCCCGTCAGGCGAGCCAGATGTTTCTGTGCTGGCTGGAAGAGGCCATCGTTCGCCGCGTGGTGACGTTACCTTCAAAAGCGCGCTTCAGCTTTCAGGAAGCCCGCAGTGCCTGGGGGAACTGCGACTGGATAGGCTCCGGTCGTATGGCCATCGATGGTCTGAAAGAAGTACAGGAAGCGGTGATGCTGATAGAAGCCGGACTGAGCACCTACGAGAAAGAGTGCGCAAAACGCGGCGACGACTATCAGGAAATTTTTGCCCAGCAGGTCCGTGAAACGATGGAGCGCCGCGCAGCCGGCCTTAAACCACCCGCCTGGGCGGCTGCGGCATTTGAATCCGGGCTGCGACAATCAACAGAGGAGGAGAAGAGTGACAGCAGAGCTGCGTAATCTCCCGCATATTGCCAGTATGGCCTTTAATGAGCCACTGATGCTTGAACCCGCCTATGCGCGGGTTTTCTTTTGTGCGCTTGCAGGCCAGCTTGGGATCAGCCGCCTGACGGATGCGGTGTCCGGTGACATCCTGACTGCCGGAGAGGCACCCGCGACGCTGGCGTTATCCGGTGATGATGACGGACCACGACAGGCCCGCAGTTATCAGGTCATGAACGGCATCGCCGTGCTGCCGGTGTCCGGTACGCTGGTCAGCCGGACGCGGGCGCTGCAGCCGTATTCGGGAATGACCGGTTACAACGGCATTATCGCCCGTCTGCAACAGGCCGCCAGCGATCCGATGGTGGACGGCATTCTGCTCGATATGGACACGCCCGGCGGGATGGTGGCGGGGGCATTTGACTGCGCTGACATCATCGCCCGTGTGCGTGACATAAAACCGGTATGGGCGCTGGCCAACGACATGAACTGCAGTGCAGGTCAGCTGCTTGCCAGTGCCGCCTCCCGGCGTCTGGTCACACAGACCGCCCGGACAGGCTCCATCGGCGTCATGATGGCTCACAGTAATTACGGTGCTGCGCTGGAGAAACAGGGTGTGGAAATCACGCTGATTTACAGCGGCAGCCATAAGGTGGATGGCAACCCCTACAGCCATCTTCCTGATGACGTCCGGGAGACACTGCAGTCCCGGATGGATGCAACCCGCCGGATGTTTGCGCAGAAGGTGTCGGCATATACCGGTCTGTCCGTGCAGGCCGTGCTGGATACCGAGGCTGCAGTGTACAGCGGTCAGGAGGCCATTGATGCCGGACTGGCTGATGAACTTGTTAACAGCACCGATGCGATCACCGTCATGCGTGATGCACTGGATGCACGTAAATCCCGTCTCTCAGGAGGGCGAATGACCAAAGAGACTCAATCAACAACTGTTTCAGCCACTGCTTCGCAGGCTGACGTTACTGACGTGGTGCCAGCGACGGAGGGCGAAAACGCCAGCGCGGCGCAGCCGGACGTGAACGCGCAGATCACCGCAGCGGTTGCGGCAGAAAACAGCCGCATTATGGGGATCCTCAACTGTGAGGAGGCTCACGGACGCGAAGAACAGGCGCGCGTTCTGGCAGAAACCCCCGGAATGACCGTGGAAACGGCCCGCCGCATTCTGGCTGCAGCACCACAGAGTGCACAGGCGCGCAGTGATACTGCGCTGGATCGTCTGATGCAGGGGGCTCCGGCACCGCTGGCTGCTGGTAACCCGGCATCTGATGCCGTTAACGATTTGCTGAACACACCAGTGTAAGGGATGTTTATGACGAGCAAAGAAACCTTTACCCATTACCAGCCGCTGGGCAACAGTGACCCGGCACATACGGCAACCGCGCCCGGCGGATTGAGTGCGAAAACGCCTGTAATGACCCCGCTGATGCCGGATACTTCCACCCGTAAGCTGGTTGCGTGGGATGGCACCACCGACGGTGCTGCCGTTGGCATTCTGGCGGTTGCTGCTGACCAGACCAGCACCACGCTGACGTTCTACAAGTCCGGCACGTTCCGTTATGAGGATGTGCTCTGGCCGGAGGCTGCCAGCGACGAGACGAAAAAACGGACCGCGTTTGCCGGAACGGCAATCAGCATCGTTTAACCTTACCCTTCATCACTAAAGGCCGCCTGTGCGGCTTTTTTTACGGGATTTTTTTATGTCGATGTACACTACCGCCCAGCTGCTGGCGGCAAATGAGCAGAAATTTAAGTTTGATCCGCTGTTTCTGCGTCTCTTTTTCCGTGAGAGCTATCCCTTCACCACGGAGAAAGTCTATCTCTCACAAATTCCGGGACTGGTAAACATGGCGCTGTACGTTTCGCCGATTGTTTCCGGTGAAGTTATCCGCTCCCGTGGCGGCTCCACCTCTGAATTTACGCCGGGATATGTCAAACCCAAGCATGAGGTGAATCCGCAGATGACCCTGCGTCGCCTGCCGGATGAAGATCCACAGAATCTGGCGGACCCGGCTTACCG
This sequence comes from Escherichia sp. 20412-1, assembly GCF_003027595.1. Taxonomy (NCBI): domain Bacteria; kingdom Pseudomonadati; phylum Pseudomonadota; class Gammaproteobacteria; order Enterobacterales; family Enterobacteriaceae; genus Escherichia; species Escherichia sp. 20412-1. The sequence goes on from NZ_PYQM01000068.1 coordinate 8,437, forward strand.
CCGCCGTCGCATCATCATGCAGAACATGCGTGACGAAGAGCTGGCCATTGCTCAGGTCGAAGAGATGCAGGCCGTTTCTGCCGTGCTCAAGGGCAAATACACCATGACCGGTGAAGCCTTCGATCCGGTTGAGGTGGATATGGGCCGCAGTGCGGCGAACAACATCACGCAGTCCGGCGGCACGGAGTGGAGCAAGCGTGACAAGTCCACGTATGACCCGACCGACGATATCGAAGCCTACGCGCTGAACGCCAGCGGCGTGGTGAATATCATCGTGTTTGACCCGAAAGGCTGGGCGCTGTTCCGTTCCTTCAAGACCGTCAGGGAGAAGCTGGATACCCGTCGCGGCTCTCATTCCGAGCTGGAGACAGCGGTGAAAGACCTGGGCAAAGCAGTGTCCTACAAGGGGATGTATGGCGATGTGGCCATCGTCGTGTATTCCGGACAGTACGTGGAAAACGGCGTCAAAAAGAACTTCCTGCCGGACAACACGATGGTGCTGGGGAACACTCAGGCACGCGGTCTGCGCACCTATGGCTGCATTCAGGATGCGGACGCACAGCGCGAAGGCATTAACGCCTCTGCCCGTTACCCGAAAAACTGGGTGACCACCGGCGATCCGGCGCGTGAGTTCACCATGATTCAGTCAGCACCGCTGATGCTGCTGGCTGACCCTGATGAGTTCGTGTCCGTACAACTGGCGTAATCATGGCCCTTCGGGGCCATTGTTTCTCTGTGGAGGAGTTCATGACGAAAGATGAACTGATTGCCCGTCTCCGTTCGCTGGGTGAACAACTGAACCGTGATGTCAGCCTGACGGGGACGAAAGAAGAACTGGCGCTCCGTGTGGCAGAGCTGGAAGAGGAGCTTGATGACACGGATGACGCTGCCGGTCAGGATACATCTGTCAACCCGGAAAATGCGCTGACCGGACATGAAAATGAGGTGGTATCAGCGCAGCCGGATACCGTGATTCAGGATACGGCTGCTCTGGTCACGGTCGTGGCACTGGTGACGCTGCATACCGATGCACTTCACGCCACGCGGGATGAACCTGTGGCATTTGTGCTGCCGGGAACGGCGTTTCGTGTCTCTGCCGGTGTGGCAGCCGAAATAACAGAACGTGGCCTGGCCAGAATGCAATAACGGGAGGCGCTGTGGCTGATTTCGATAACCTGTTCGATGCTGCCATTGCCCGCGCCGATGAAACGATACGCGGGTACATGGGAACGTCAGCCACCATGACATCCGGTGAGCAGTCCGGTGCTGTGATACGTGGTGTTTTTGATGACCCTGAAAATATCAGCTATGCCGGACAGGGCGTGCGCGTTGAAGGCTCCAGCCCGTCCCTGTTTGTCCGGACTGATGATGTGCGGCAGCTGCGGCGCGGCGACACGCTGACCATCGGTGAGGAAAACTTCTGGATAGACCGGATTTCGCCGGATGATGGCGGAAGCTGTCATCTCTGGCTTGGGCGGGGCGTACCGCCTGCCGTTAACCGTCGCCGCTGAAAGGGGGATGTATGGCCATAAAAGGTCTTGAGCAGGCCGTTGAAAACCTCAGCCGTATCAGCAGAACGGCGGTGCCTGGTGCCGCCGCAATGGCCATTAACCGCGTTGCTTCATCCGCGATATCGCAGTCGGCGTCACAGGTTGCCCGTGAGACAAAGGTACGCCGGAAACTGGTAAAGGAAAGGGCCAGGCTGAAAAGGGCCACGGTCAAAAATCCGCAGGCCAGAATCAAAGTTAACCGGGGGGATTTGCCCGTAATCAGGCTGGGGAATGCGCGGGTTGTCCTGTCCCGCCGCAGGCGTCGTAAAAAGGGGCAGCGTTCATCCCTGAAAGGTGGCGGCAGCGTGCTTGTGGTGGGTAACCGTCGTATTCCCGGCGCGTTTATTCAGCAACTGAAAAATGGCCGGTGGCATGTCATGCAGCGTGTGGCCGGGAAAAACCGTTACCCCATTGATGTGGTGAAAATCCCGATGGCGGTGCCGCTGACCACGGCGTTTAAACAGAATATTGAGCGGATACGGCGTGAACGTCTTCCGAAAGAGCTGGGCTATGCGCTGCAGCATCAACTGAGGATGGTAATAAAGGTAAGCGTCAACAGAGCGCCGTATTGACACTTATTTATCGGTGAAAACTACGTTCCATGGCAGCAGTTCGTCAACACGGTTGGAGGGCCATTCCGGCAGTACGCTCAGGATATGGCGCAGATA
>NZ_PYQM01000069.1:0-9990 GCF_003027595.1 Escherichia sp. 20412-1
GTATCTGCGCCATATCCTGAGCGTACTGCCGGAATGGCCCTCCAACCGTGTTGACGAACTGCTGCCATGGAACGTAGTTTTCACCGATAAATAAGTGTCAATACGGCGCTCTGTTGACGCTTACCAAACATCGTCGAAAATGGCGAGAAATACAGCACGCAAATTACATGTTGCAACGGCCAGAAATTTACCGTAGCCAGAAAAAGAAAAAGCCCCGCTTTTCAGCGAGGCCTTATGAATAGTGGTGCCGGACTCGGAATCGAAGAATGCTTCTATCATGTTGATATTGGTTTATTTTGTTTGGTTTGGTGAAAGATGTACCCTCTTTTGTACCCGCAGTCCCTTTTGATATCGAAAGGGAATCAAACTCGGGGTCAGGCTGAGAGCACAGAAGGAAAGTGCCTGGCTATTATATCGTTAATTCTGTCAATCAGCTCCAGCCTTTTGAAAGTGATGTGTGCAGATCCCTTCTTAAAGTATTTAATGATGAACATCTCATCTTCATAGCGTCCTTTACCCTGAACGGACTGTATGTGGTCATCCAGATTAATGGTGATATTCCCCCGGTTGTCGGGGATCGGTTTACCGCTGAGCAGATGCAACATTCTTTCCAGGTCAGCCAGGCGATCTGCCTGCATTCCACTGATAAGATGAAATCCCCACTGGTCCCACCTCACCAGATTGTTGACGATAATTTTACTGCCAAATTTACAGGGTGAGTTGGTTTTGTAATCCCAGCTCAGCCCTTTGAAGACGTTGAACACTCCCCGCTCAAACACTTCATCCTTATTCTGGTGCAGTTGTTCAAATGTGCTCAGAATGTTCGCTTCACTGATTTCCGGAAAATTATCATATTCCAGTGACCTGTACCATGTGTCCCGGGTCTGCGCATCCATCAGACTCTGCATCCCGGAACGTTGCATCAGGTCACGCCAGATTTCGCGATCGAGATTGCGTGTGATGGCTTTCATTGCGGTTTCCGGTTTCTCCATCAGCCAGCAGCCGCAGCGAAAATCCTGTTTCATCGCCCAGTTCAGGGCGGTTTTACCTCCAATACTTTCTGTCAGTACTGAGATTTCTGCCAGTTGCCGGATAAGTGTGTCGATTTGCAGCAGCGCACTCTTTCGTACAGCCAGAATGTGGCGGATACTGGTTGAGCAGATAACGTCCGTATGCCCGTTGACCAGTTCCGGGCGGGAGATTGTGATATCTGACATCATCGTTTTTCCTTTTGGTTTATAAACGAAAACGCCAGCCGTATTCAGGCTGGCGTCAGTGGAATGAAGTCTGGTGAGTGAGATTCACCGGTTCTGGTGCAGAAGCTGCAGTTGGCGCAGGGTATGGATATCCTCCCTCGCCTGTTCAATACAGGACAACAGTGCTGCCGAATCCGTTTTATCCTCATTGTTGTCAAAGATAATTCCGGATTCGCAGTCGATATTGTCCTGCAGCCACGCAATCAGAATATCCAGTGCGGTTTCCGTGGTTAATGATTTCATGTTGCTCCTGGTTACCAGTTGAAAGTGGGTAAACCCGGCAGGCATTCAGCGCTGGCATCCAGATGAATGAGACTGACACCATAACGTCGGGTAAGTGTGACAACCAGACGGCGGAACGTTTTTGACAGCCCCAGGCGCTTAAGCCGCAGAACCGGATACGGCCACGCATCAGTACGTAACAGATAGCCGCTGCCGGTAAAATGAATCCATTCTGATTCACCGAAGTCACTGGTCTGGTGTGACAGCGAGTACAGCCAGGCGTTGTCCGTTTCCGTGATATGTGCGGTACTGCAGCGTATACCGGTCAGGGCAGCAAATGGTGGCATGCAGTCTGTTGAGGCCCGGTCAGATGCATCAACAACACGAAGGGAGTGGCCATTATCACAGACCACGTTAATCAGTTCAGCGAGATTAACACCATCGACGTCAACGACAATGCGTCCCATGTTCAGTGCCTGCACGTTAATGCTGTCGGCTTCCAGCGTCAGGGCCAGTTTCATTGTTTCGCCTCCGGATGTTTCCCCTGGGTAATGTTATTTACCGTTCTGTAGTTATCGCGGGTCATCAGGCCGGTTGCCCTGCGAGCCCGGAGAATATCAATACTGTTTATTAACTGAGAGCGGGTACAGGCGCTGAATCCCGGCTGGTCGGTACGTACCAGTGCGTATTTTTCCACGAGAAAGTTCACTGCATCACACAGTGAAATGCCAGCTTCAATATGCTGCTCAATCACACGTTCATCGGCGAACGGTGTGTCATTCAGTGTGAGGCCATAGTGCTGGTCCAGCAACCGGGACAGCAGTGTCTGCCAGATGGTGACGGGAGACGGGCAGCGAGATACCTCCCGTACATGTGTGTCGGATAATGTTTTCATCTTAAGTTCTCTGTAACTGGTAGTGCTAAAGGTGAGAGCTTCGGGGTTATGAGGTGGTTGCGGGTGCCGGTGTCGGATAAACAGTCAGATAAACGTAACCACAGGAGCCGAGGGTGTCGGCTTCGCAGGTCAGCCCTTTTGCATACAGCGTGACGGTATGCTGATGTCGGGGATTCAGTTCACCGCTGGTGAGCATGAGTTCCAGTTGTTTCATCAGCAGCGGAAAGGCCTGGTCCAGATGGTATGCATCTGCGTCGCTGAAGCGGCCTCTGATACCGGCGTGGTCGGCAAGGTAATGCAGGTGGTTACCCTCCTGCACCAGACGGGCACCAAAACAGGGCCTCACTGTGCAGGGAAGCCCCCACCAGGGGCGGTCGTGATTGTCGTCGGGATGAGTTATCCCGGAGAGTTTGTCTGACACGATAAAATCCTCTCTGAAAAGTGGTTAAGAATGGTTTAACGATGACAGGTCAGCCGGCGCGCTGACCGGTTTCGGTGAAGATGTATGCATTGATGAGAATGGCCTCATCCACAGCGGCGTCTAAGGTCATCTGGTCGTACTCGTTTCCCGGGTGACGGAACATCAGTTCAGGGTGACACTCATCAGCCGGACATACGGGCCAAAACTGTCCTTACGGCGTTCAGCAAACACGGCCAGCACACCGGGAATATCCTGCACTTCACGACCGGTATACGCTTCAGTGCCACCGTGCCAGCGGTATTTGCCGGTACAGAACGGAAAAAGACGGGATGCAGGATGCTGACTGTGAATACGCATGGCTTCACCACGGGTGATGATTTTCATAGTGTGATACCTCTGAAGACAGAAGATAAAAGTGAAAACAGGTGTGATGTGGTTGTGACGGTGACGGGTTAAAGCAGACCGTGTTCCGCAAAGGAGAAAACCTGGCTGCCACCGACTATCAGATGGTCCGGCACCCGGATATCCACCAGGGCCAGTGCCTGAACCAGACGTTCAGTAATAAGCCGGTCTGCCTTACTGGGGGTGACTTCGCCGGACGGGTGATTGTGCGCCAGCACCACGGCAGCGGCATTGTGGTACAGGGCGCGTTTAATCACCTCCCGGGGATGGACTTCCGTGCGGTTGATGGTGCCGGTGAAGAGGGTTTCACCGGCAATCAACTGATTCTGGTTGTTCAGATACAGCACCCGGAACTCTTCACGCTCCAGTCCCGCCATGTTCAGAATCAGCCATTCCCGTGCCGCACGGGTGGAGGTGAAGGCCACGCCGGGTTCATGAAGATGGCGGTCCAGGGTTTTCAGGGCCCGCAGAATGAGGCTGCGCTCTCTGGTTGTCATTTCTCCGGGCAGAAAGGAAAGCTGCTGCATTGTCCCTGCCTCCATTCAGTCGATGATGCGCATAATGGCGTTGCATTCCGGATGCTGCAGGGCGTAATCCCGCAGCCGGTAATAATGGACCGTCATGGCATAACACTCCGTACGACAGGCATGATGGCTGTACGTCATCAGACAGGCGGCAATACCGGCGGCTTCCGGGCTCATTTCAGCGCGGTTACCGTTCATGGCACTGAACAGTATCCAGGTTTCATCATCGTCATCCGGTTCGGGTGCCATAAATGCCCCGCCGTTGTTCAGAGTGTACAGATTCCAGATACCACCGCAGTAGTCTTCGCACAGACGGTCCATCCAGCCGAAAACACGGGGCTCCAGGGTCACCCACTGTGGAATGAGGCCAAAATGCTGCGGCCAGAAGCTGATGCGCTGTTCATCAGGGACTATGGTGGCAACCAGCTGAGGCTGGTCATTCCCTGATGCAGCGGTTACGGAAACAGAAGGAGTGGTGGAATTATGCGAGACGGTTGTCATGAGATTATTCCTTATAAAAAGCAAATGAATGGAAGAATGCCCGGGGACTGGTACAGACGTGAGTCAGGGCTACACTTTCAGGGAAACAGCATCAGCGCATGCTCTCCAGCATCGTTTCTGCCATCACCCACAATGCGCGATTGAGCTTAATGTCGGTATCAATGCTGTGAATGGCCCGGGTATGGATACGTTTTCCTTTTGCACTGCGACCGGAAATTCCGCCTTTCAGCATATTCTCCTGGATGGTCTGATATGCACTCCACAGGTCCTTACCGTAATCCTCCCTGCGTCGTGGTGTCAGAATGTCGGCGGTGGTGACGGGCTGATGTTCGTCACCATAACGGTAAGTCAGCGCCGCCTGTGCCAGCGCCTGGCGTGCCGGTGGCGGTAAGAGCAGCGACTGCATGGCATCACGCTTTTCCTCAATCCGGTCAAACACGCCCACCACTTCGTAAGCCCCTTCGATGACCCTGTCCACCACGTTTCCCCGGTGTGGAATACGCACTTCCCCCAGAGACTGGCCACAGACGCACCCGTTCTGGCAGACGAACCTGAAGTAACCCGGCAGCATCTGGTAGCTGGAGGTACCGTCATGGGAGTTGAGCAGAATGATTTCAGGGACATGTTGTCCGTTTATCTCCCCGTCACGGCGCAGACGCAGCATGTGTTTGGTATACCCCCGGCGGCCCGGGTCACGTACGCGGGTCTGGCAGGCGAAAAAGGGCTGGAAGCCTTCCCGCTGCAGGCTTTCCAGTACGGTGATGGTGGGGATGTACGTATAGTTCTGGCTTCGGGACGTGTGTTTCTCTTCCCCGAAAATCCCCGGCACATGGTGCATCAGTTCTTCATGTGTCAGCGGACGGTCATGGCGTATCTGGTTTACATGACCAAAACGACTGGCTAATCGCATGATTTGCTCCTTATGAATGAGTTGGCGGTATAAATGAAAAAGCCGCGTCTCCCGGAGAAGACGCGGCCTGATGGGTGAAATGAATGACGTTTATTGCCTGAGAATTCCCTCACTGGCGAGCCACGCATTAAGTTGTTTGCCGGCATCGGATTCAAAATTCCAGTACCGCCAGCGCAACTGACCTTCAGCATTACGGATAACCAGCCGGAAATGCGTTCCCTGGTCATCTTCAATAAGCACATTGCGGTAAGCTGTTGTGACGGTAACCGCCTGTTCGCGTGAGAAAGGGCCTTCGGGCAATAAAACAGGGTGACAGTCCGACATACCGACTATTTTCCGATAAATTCAACGCTGGCACCGGTGGCATTACCGTCAGCACCAACCGTGACAGTCACTTTGTCGTACGCACGGTCTTCAGGATTGAACACTTCAAACTCAACCTTATTGCCTTTTACTTCGTAAGAGCCAAAATCAGCGGTTTCTGTTGTTTCCTCGTCATATTCCCGGGCGTATGCCTGCCGGGCAGCCTGCAGGACGGAATCTTTATTAATGGCGGGTGTCTGTTTCGGGGAAAAACCGGCAAGTGACGTGACAAATTTCGGGCAGACCTTCAGCATATCACCGCGGGTGAATTCCATTCGTACACCAAATGCCTGTAAAACGGACACATCACGCTCTGCTATGGAGTGAGCGGCTTTTTTGACCATTTCCGGCGCCTGTCCGGCTTCCACCTCAACAGCCCTGAATCCTGTCTGCTGATTACACATTTGTGATGTGGGGATCAGGTTACCGTTAATGCTGATACGGCTGCCCAGGAGCGTCTGTACGCCATTCGGGCACCCCTGCATCAGGCCGGTGATACTGATCGTGCCATTTTTCAGCATCACCAGCGCCTGACCATCCTCCGTCATGGTCTGGCACCAGCCGTTTTTGACAGCCCAGTTACCGGCGGAGGCGGAGAAGGATGCCACAGTGAAAAGCAGGGGAAAAAGCATTCTGGTATTCATGGGTTACCTCAGAAATTAAAGAGTGCGTTATTGATAATGACAGACGGCATACGGCAGCGGTTGCCGTAATCCGTTGTCGTGTAAAGGTATACGTTTCCTCAGGGCAAAAACCGGGACGTTCAGAACAGGTGATCCCACAGTGTTTCCAGCAGTCGGATAATGCGGTCCCGGGCTTTACGCAGAAGCTGTAACATCCAGACCGGAAAACTGAACCGGGCAACGGCAGCGTCAAAGCTTTTCCCGATGGCGTCACCAAAAGTCTGTTGTGCGTGTTTCCGGGCCTGTTCAGAGCGGTTTTCCCCCCGGATATGTGAATAAACCGCGCTGGTTGCCTGTGGTGGCAGTGCGTGGATCATCAGTGACACCAGTGCCGGAATATTCCAGCCGACAGGCGCGGCAACGGAGAGTACCGGAAATGATGAAGGGAACAGGGTTGCTACCCGGGCTGTCACCGTCGCCAGCGAGAGCGCCTGCTGACGGGACGGGCATTTTTCTGTGTCGTTCCAATCGCCGGCAGGAAACACGCGATCGGCATGGCTGAGAACAAACAGAAAACGCGAGGGATCTGCACCTTCATTCAGTAAAAACTGATGCATGGCAATATCGGCAGCATACGCACGTTCATCAGCCCGCAGGATCCAGATAATCAGATCCAGTTCCGGTAGCAGCTGACGATAAAGTGTCCGGTATTCCTGATCATGCTGCGGTGTTTCACCAATGCCGGGCAGATCGACCAGCGTCATTCTGCGTTCACCGAGCTGCAGGGTAAGACGATGAGCCTGGCGGGTGCAGCCGTTCAGAGGATGTGTGGCGCAGATACGGGACTGAAAAATGGCATTACACAGACTGCTTTTGCCTGTACCGGATTTACCCATAATGCCAATCACGGGCTCGTAATGAATAACACAGTGGAGATGTTCAAGGATTTTCTGGCGAATTTCTTCAGGAAGAAACGTCAGATATGATTTCACTTGTGCGGAGAGGGAAGAATGGCTGAATGACATACCGTTATCCTGTTGATTTCGCTGAACCGGATCACACTAATCCGGTTTATCATTCATGTAATATGGACGTGAAAAATGATGGAATGTCTGAATTACAGACATGATCGTTAAAGTGTAATGGAGTATGAAGTGAGTTTTTCCGAACGGGAACTAATGACATACTGCGGTTTCAGGAGATGAGAGGATGACCGGACGTAAAAACAAATGCGTCAGAAAAAATTGTAACAATCAGGTTTTCTCAGTAAAAATGGCAGTGGAGAAAAGACTGTGCAGAAAACATTATGAGAGGTTTTGTGAGCTCAAAAAAAGAAGAGAGCAAAATCCTGTTCACAGATTAAATGAAGCATTGCCAAGAAAGATAAAAGGATCCAAAAGTAAGAAAAAATTAGTAAAAGAAAGAGAAATCATTAACAGCAGGAAGAAACATAAACAGGAGCAGGGACCATCGCTGGCTGAACTTAATAAAAAAGTTCGTGAGATACTGAAAACTCCGGCATGGAGAACGCTGGAAACGAGAATTCGAAGAAACGGTATCACATTTAAATCAAAAGCAGAGTTAGATGTACTTTCTGAACTTTATGCAATTTATTCATGGGTTTCATATTGCAAACGGGGCGATAATTATTCTGTGTGGTTTTTGAATTGTCCGGATGTAAATATAAATCTTCATGTGTGCGAATGCAGGTCTTCTGAAAGCGATTGTTATCTACCATCCCGTTTTATTATCCTTCCAGCTCCATTAAGGCAAAAAGTAAAAAGAAAATACCCTGCTAATTCGTCTGGAGTGTCAGGATATAGTGATTCAAAAAGTCTTTATAAGACTGTTTTGTCTGTTTGTGGTGGGAAAAGAGAAACCGAATTGTTCTTTTATTCACTGCCAGTAAAGACTAATCATCATCCTTACTGGATTAAAAGTGGTGTGGTTAAAAGATTTCCGCCTATTTTTGGCTTGTTGTTTTATGAACAGGAAAGGTTAACAGGAGGTGTTTTTCGTTATGTGTTGATAAAGTTTTATAATGCTTTTAAGGAGAATTTGTTTTTTGTTGAGATTGTCTCGTGCTGTTTTCTTGTTGAGTTTTTTCATGATATTGATTCATTTTTTATAAATCAACGATTAAGTAAGTTGGAAAGTTTTATAGATAAGTGGAGGGAGGGTAAAGAAATCTGGATAAAAGCATATCTACAACTGATACATAATGCATTGGGAATAACTGAAACAGAAAAACTCGTCAATCTATATAATTCATTTTTTACTGATAAAGTGGTTCTCTGGGATGAATCAGTAAAAAAAGTTAAGTGGATTTATGAGAAATAGCACCATTTAACTGAAAGCTACCATAACGTCTTTTTGATCACACGCATGATAATGCATCTCATTTAAATTTCGTTTTTTGGGTCATGGAAATTTTCCGAACATCAGTGATAATGAGGGTTTTGTTGTTTTTGTTTCTGCAATGTTTGAGGGCTGTTCCTGGAGACGATTCGTTGCTTGTGAGCAAGTGGTGGTCCGCTTTACTGGACAAGTTTTGCATTTGTTGAGTGGTGAAATGGAAGTAAAAAGAGCCCCTTTCTGGCAATGACTGAAAAAGTCAGTAGCGTGTGACAGTAAAAACTAACATAAAGTGATTATCGTATGATTATGACAATAACTTATAACTTTTATGAAAAGAACAACAGAAACTACGAAGCCATAACAGATTCCTGAGATCATGTTTTCTGAGGTAGAGAAAATAATTCAAGAGTAAACCAGTTTGTTTTTTGGTCAGTAAAGAACCATGCCTGATGTGAAAACGGGTAATCAACATTCAGTCTGCATGGATGTTTGGAAGAGTTGAGAATGTCGGTATGATACTATATACACGTATTTAACTAAGCATTTCAGTAAGTGTTATACACGTATTTTCATAAACACTTCTACAAGTGTTTTCGTTAAGCATTGCTATACACATCCAGTTTAGTAAATCTTTACGTTAACTAAATCAGTTTAATGCTGCTGTAAAACCTTTCTGCTTCAGCAATCAATCTGCTATTCGATTTTACTGATGTTACGTTTAACCTTTCCTGATATTTCGAGTTTCGACGTTAGCATGAGAAAAGTATCTTTACGCTAAATCAACCCGAACTTTCCTGAAGTAATCTGACGTTCTTTTCGATGTGCTTACGACGATTCTGTTAAACGACTTTCTGGATGTTTTGATAACAATAAGATTTAGGCATTAACGATTCCTGACGTTTTTCTTTTCCGTGTAAGGTCATTGTTTTCGTCATGAGGTTTCTTCTTGCATTGCGAAAGTGTGATGAACGGTTTTGGTGTTTTGATTCAGATGAAGTTTACGTTATCGATGGTTAATCGTTTTTATGGTGCGTAGTGAAACGTAACGCTTTCAGGAAGGGAAAATCGATTCTGATGGGGATGATCGTGTAACGGCGTTATCTGTAAACAGGTTTTAAACATGTCATTCGCATCCGTGATTGAGTTGTGTGATTAAGCTGTAGGTTTTGGCGTTGTTGTTGATTTGCATTACCAGGAAGCGTTCTGGTTGCGTTTCTGGTGTTTTGTTTGAATGTTCTGTGGATCCTTTTCCCTTCTGACTTTTCTCGTTGTCCATGTCGTTTTTAAATCCATTCGCTGTTCTTGAGTGTTTTTACCCTGCGTGTAGGATTATCTTTTTGTTCCGGGATGGTTTGTTCCGTTTCAATCACTCTTAATCAGAAAGTTGTAGCATTGTAGTGGCACACTAAATTTGGCCACCTGAACAGAGGTGATATGCTCACCTCAGAACAACACAGGTGCTCCAATGAAAAAAAGAAATTTCAGCGCAGAGTTTAAACGCGAATCCGCTCAACT
>NZ_PYQM01000006.1:0-163888 GCF_003027595.1 Escherichia sp. 20412-1
TGAGACTTTAAGTCTCCTGAAGGAACGTTGAAGACGACGACGTTGATAGGCCGGGTGTGTAAGCGCAGCGATGCGTTGAGCTAACCGGTACTAATGAACCGTGAGGCTTAACCTTACAACGCCGAAGGTGTTTTGGCGGATGAGAGAAGATTTTCAGCCTGATACAGATTAGATTAACCGGCGATAAGCGGGTTAATAAACAGAATTTGCCTGGCGGAGATAGCGCGGTGGTCCCACCTGACCCCATGCCGAACTCAGAAGTGAAACGCCGTAGCGCCGATGGTAGTGTGGGGTCTCCCCATGCGAGAGTAGGGAACTGCCAGGCATCAAATAAAGCGAAAGGCCATCCGTAAGGATGGCCTTTTTGCGCTGGTGCGGAAAAAATGCCGGATGCGATGCTGGCGAGCCTTATCTGTCCTGCGCAGGGTTACGGTAGGGGTCAGCAGCGCATTATTCCCCCACATACGCCAGATTCAGTAGCGGATACGGTTTCCCCAACCTGCCCGCTTCCATACGATCGCCTCACCTGCAATCCATCCTTAATATCCGCAATAATTATTCTTCTGCTAACTAAATTCTCAGTTATGGTTGTGCAAGCAAAATAACAAATGTATAACATTTGTCTTACTAAAAAATAAATAACAACCGACAAAAGCATCGGATTATGGCAGGAGAAATAATGGCATGGCAGAAAGCACTGTAACGGCAGACGGCAAACTGACAAGTAGTGATACTCGTCGCCGCATTTGGGCAATTGTAGGGGCCTCATCAGGTAACCTGGTTGAGTGGTTCGATTTCTATGCCTACTCATTTTGTTCCCTCTATTTCGCCCACATCTTCTTCCCTTCAGATAACACAACCACTCAACTACTACAAACTGCCGGTATTTTTGCCGCAGGATTCCTGATGCGTCCAATAGGCGGCTGGTTATTTGGTCGTATTGCTGACAAACATGGCCGCAAGAAATCGATGCTGCTATCGGTATGTATGATGTGTTTTGGATCACTGGTCATAGCCTGCTTGCCAGGCTATGAAACAATTGGCACCTGGGCTCCGGCGTTGTTACTTCTCGCGCGTTTATTCCAGGGATTATCTGTAGGTGGAGAATATGGCACCAGCGCCACCTATATGAGTGAAGTTGCAGTAGAAGGACGCAAAGGGTTTTACGCTTCATTTCAGTATGTCACGTTGATAGGCGGGCAACTTCTGGCATTGTTGGTTGTGGTGGTTTTACAGCATACAATGGAAGATATCGCGCTTAGAGAGTGGGGGTGGCGTATTCCCTTTGCATTAGGCGCGGTGTTAGCCGTTGTGGCGTTATGGTTACGTCGTCAGTTGGATGAAACTTCGCAACAAGAAACGCGAGCTCTAAAAGAAGCGGGTTCAATGAAGGGATTATGGCGCAATCGCCGTGCATTCATCATGGTTCTCGGCTTTACGGCTGCGGGTTCTCTTTGTTTCTATACCTTCACCACCTATATGCAGAAGTATCTGGTGAATACTGCGGGTATGCACGCCAACGTAGCAAGCGGCATTATGACGGCGGCGCTGTTTGTATTTATGCTCATCCAGCCGATAATTGGAGCATTGTCGGATAAGATTGGCCGTCGGACTTCAATGTTATGTTTCGGCTCTCTGGCCGCTATTTTTACCGTCCCCATTCTTTCGGCATTGCAGAACGTCTCCTCACCTTATGCGGCTTTTGGTTTGGTGATGTGTGCCCTGCTGATTGTGAGTTTTTACACTTCAATTAGTGGGATCCTGAAGGCGGAAATGTTCCCGGCACAGGTTCGCGCATTAGGTGTTGGTCTGTCATATGCGGTCGCGAATGCCATATTTGGTGGCTCAGCGGAGTATGTGGCGTTGTCGCTAAAATCGATAGGAATGGAAACGGCATTCTTCTGGTATGTGACATTGATGGCCGTAGTCGCGTTTCTGGTTTCTTTGATGCTACATCATAAAGGGAAGGGGATGCGTCTTTAGTGATGAGCCATTTGCCAGACCGTATAACCGGTGGTGGCACCGGCTACGTCCCAGGCAAAATCTTTCCAGCTCCAGCCGCTCCCTTCGGGGCGGCTATCCCACAGCTCTTTTGACACGCCCAGACTTACAGAGAACATCAACCCGAACATGGCGCTGCGGTCGCGGCTCATCTCCCGATGCTGTGCATATTCATTTCCAGCCGCTGAAAGCATTGCCGAGGCGATAAAGTGTTGCGCTTTATCCTGTCCGCTCCAGCCATCGTTAGCCCTATGGCTGCAACCAGAAAGCAACAATAGCGAACAGGCAAAAAGAATACGCAACGTGGCCTCCAAAAAACAAACCCCGTACAGGACGGGGTTCAGATTACAGGATACGGCTAATTAATCGGTCGATACGGATACGACGCAAGCGACGGATAAGCTTGCGAACCTTCACCGGATAATCGGCAATACTTTGCAGATCGCGGTAGTGCTTAACGATAGTGGTATGCTCGCGGATCAGATCCAACTCTTTCTCACGCTGCGGCGCAAGCTCCAGTTGCGGATCGTGGATCAAAATGGCGTTTTCCAGATCCAGACGCCAGGCGCGAGGGTTCAGGTTATTACCGGTGATCAGCATCCACTTATCATCAACCCACATCCCTTTCAGGTGATAGGTATTGTCGTCATCTTTCCATAACCGGACCACTAACTGGTCAGTATTGACGTAATACTGCAAACGGCTCAGGAAACGACGCAGATTAATCTCGTAGAGATACGGCAGTGCGCCGATAATCTTGAAAGGTTCATCTTCCGGAATGTAAAAGTCATTTGCGGTTTTATCACCGACAATAATTTCGACTTTTTTCCCTTCGCGCAGCAATTGGATGATATTGCGCACGAGGATGGCCGGTAGGTTGAAGTATGGTGTGCAGATGGTCAGTTTTTGCTCGGCACACGGCATAAGATGGAAAATAGTCTTGTTCAACAGACTCGATTTTCCCAGACCCACTAATGGCGTTACGGAGAGTTGATCGTTATCGGCATCGCCCTGGAAATGATAAGCAGCATCACGCAACTCCTGGCGGAACAGGCGGATATCGTTTTTGATTTCCGGGCTTTTCGGACGGTGAATATCATCCAGACGGTTAACACCGCGACCATTCATAATATTCTGTGTAACCCATTCAAACATAATGTCTGACATTTTACGGTTACGGATCAGATGATAGCGGTCGTAGCGGTATTTATCATGCTGATGCAGGTAAACATCGTTCAGGCTGGCACCGCTATAAAGTACGCTATCGTCGATGATAAAGCCTTTAAAGTGCAGAACGCCCAGGGCTTCACGGGTATTGATCGGAACGCCATAAACCGGAACATCTACGCCCGGGTTTTCCTGCGCCATGCGGCAGTACCAGTCAGCATTGGTATTAGATGCCGCAGCGCCAATGCGCCCACGTTGTGCACGATGCCAGTCGACCAGCACCCGCACATCCAGTTCCGGACGCTGCCGTTTAGCCTCATACAACGCGCTCAGAATGCCTTTGCCACCGTCATCCTGCTCAAGATACAGGGCGACAATGCAAATGCGCTGCTTCGCGCTGGCTATTTTTTCCAGCAGTGTCTCCCGGAAGTCGGCGGGAGCGTAAAAAAAATCGACATCATCAACTGATTGAGAAATCTTGGGTAGTTGGGCAAGGTGTTGTTGATGTTTATTACGCTTAAATTTTGACAACATCACAGTGCATTTCTTCTCTGTTCATTGAAGGGTCCTCTGTGCAATGCAGACGACATAAGCGGGCAATAATAACACCAGTCCCGATTAAGTGGTCAACATTTCCAGTACCTTACTCATGATTCCTCGCGCTGGGCAAGATTTAGCGTCAGCCCAACGATCCCCTCTTCGAGCTGGATATCGACGTTAAACCCGAGCTTGCGGGCCAGCGCCACCATGCCACGATTGTTTGGCATCGTAATACCATTCAGACGTTGCAGTCCGTGATCTCGCGTATAGGTAATCAACTTTTCCATTAAGCATCGACCTAAGCCTAACCCTTTGAGATCCGAGCGCACCAGTACGGCAAATTCGGCATCAATGTTATCAGGATCGGAGATCGCCCGAGTGACGCCAAGGATCTCTTCTTTTTGATCAATACGCCGTACAGCCACAAACGCCATTTCCCGATCGTAGTCGATCTGCGTCATGTTAGCTAAATCTTCATGGGTGAATTCGTTGATCTCGCTAAAGTAACGGTAATAAAGATCTTCTTTGGTGACTCGCGAAATGAATTGCTGAAGTTGTGGCTCATCTTCCGGCAAGATCGGGCGGAACAAGCAACGTTCGCCGTTTTTTAATTCTACCCACTCTTCTAACTGATGTGGGTACGGGCGCACAGCAAGGCGACTTTCGTTATTGCCTTCGAACGGTGCAATATCCACCGTGACATCCAGCGCGGTAAATTCACTGCCGGAAGCCAGTAAAGGGTGAATATCCAGCCGCTGAATTTCTGGGCAATCGACAATCAGGTTGGAAACCTGCACCAGTAACTGGCTTAAGCCCGCGATGTCGAGTGGACGCAGTGCGCTGCGTGCACGAATTTTTTTACTTTTGATTCCCTGAATGACCAGATAGCGAGCCAGATTCATGTTCAGCGGTGGCAGCGCCACGACAGCTTGATCTTCAGGACGCCACTCCACACCGCCTTCACCAAGCATGATCAACGGCCCAAAAACCGGATCGTGTTCCACGACTACACGCAGCTCCTGAGCGCCAGCACGATTAGCCATACTTTGCACCAACAGGCCGTGGATCCGTGCCTGCGGCCAGGCCATTTTTACCCGATCGAAAATAGCGTTCGCGGCTTGCTGGACTTCATTAGCCGTACGTAAATAGAGCATCACGCCCTGAACTTCCGATTTATGCGGAATATCCGGCGAGCGCAATTTCAGCGCCACCGGATAACCAATCTGTTCTGCAATATGCACAGCTTCGGTGCTGTCAGTGGCAATCCAGGTGGGAAGCGTGTTCATGCCATATGCTTGCAGGATTGGCTGAACCTCATGGGTATCGAGCGATGTCGCTCCTTCGGCAATGGCCTGCTGTAGCAGAATATGCGCTTCTGCGGTATTGGAGGTCAGATTGCTGGGTAACGCCGGTGTTTCGCGTAACTGCTTCTGGTTTCGACGGTACTCAACCATATGCATAAAAGCGGTGATAGTTCCTTCCGGTGTGCGATAGGTCGGAAGCCCGGCTTCACTGAATAAACGTCGCGCCTCTTGCGAGGAGTGTTCGCCGCACCAGTTAGTCAGCAGAGAGACATACTTGCTGCGAGGATGATGTTTTACTGCTTCAATTAATGCCTGTGCGCTTTCTGTGGCAGGCGCAGCGGCGCTGGGGGAATGGATAACCATCAGCGCATCAAAATCCTGGCTGTGGAGCAGAATATCCAGCGTTTTGACATAGTGCTCGCTGCTGGCGTCATCGCGTAGATCAAGCGGGTTAGAGATTGCTACATGTTCTGGCAGGGCATCGCGTAGTTTCTGGCAGGCCTCTTCACTTAACGTTGCCAGTTTACCATTGCGTGACCATAAGGCATCCAGCGCCAGTGCGGCAGGAGCAGCACCGTTGCTGATAATCATCAGTCGGTCGCCACGCAACGGACGCATGTGGCTAAGGGTTTCCACCGCCGAAAACAGTTCGTGGGTGTCCTGCACTCGCAACAAACCGGCACGCTGAATAGCTGCATCCCACGCCGGATCCATACCCGCTGTGGTGTTCAGCAATCTTTGCGCCGCCGGACTACGTCCGCTTTTAATCACCAGAATCGGCTTATTTCGCGAGGCACTACGGGCAGCCGACACAAAGCGTCGCGCGTCGCTTAATTGTTCGAGATAGAGCAAGATGGCACTGGTTTTGCTGTCGCGTGCCAGGTAGTCGAGCAATTCATCAACGTCGATATCCAGGCTGTCACCGAGCGCAATAAAGTATGAAAACCCCATTTCACGCTGTTGCGCCCAGTCGAGGATGGTGTTGGAGACAGCAGCCGATTGTGAAATAAACGCCAGCTTGCCGCGCTTAATTGGCACTGGCGAAAAGCTGGCATTCAGCCCTTGCCAGGGAGCGAGTAATCCCAGACTGTTTGGTCCAAGCAGGCGCATGTTATGGCGCAGAGCGCAGGCGCGTAAGTCTTCGTGTTGTGATGTCGGTGAAGAAAGAATAATGCAGGTTTTACAGCCTTTCTCTCCAAGCTCTTCCAGAAGAGCAAGATTGCGGCTGGCATTAGTACATAGCACTGCGAGGTCAGGAGTAAAAGGCAAACTGGCGATGTCTGGCCATGCCAGCACGCCCTGTACCGCCTTCCAGGCTGGCGTCACCGGCAGCACCGGTCCGTTAAAGCCTCCAGCCAGCAGGTTACGCATCATCAGGTAACCTGCGCGATTGGGTTTCATCGACGCGCCAATTACCGCAATCGATTTTGGTCGCAGTAGTGCTTCCAGTCCTCGCTGACTCATACCGGTCTCCCGCAGAAGTGACCGAATGATTTTAAACGATTTCTAACTGTTCTGCTGTGATACTACCCAGATGTTGCGTTTTTCCTGCCAGATAGCGCGTTTTAAAGCGAGTGAAATGCTCGCCTAAGCCCGTTGTGGCTTTGGTGTCACCCGCCATATCTAAAAGTGCGATGGCTACCTCAGCGGTGCAATATTGGCCTTCACTCTGAGCTTCACGCAGGCGATAGGCAGACAAACGCGAAAGATCGACGGAAATGACGGGAAGATTATCCAGATACGGACTTTTACGAAACATCTTCCGCGCTTCCGGCCAGGTGCCATCGAGCATGATAAATAGCGGTGGCTTACCAGGAGGAGGCGTAAAGATCACTTCTCGTTGCTCATCCGCATATGAGGCAGGAAAAACCACCATTGGCTGATAATACGGGTTTTGCACCAGATCCAGCAGTTCTTGCGATGGTTCGGTACGTGACCATTGAAACGCGACGGTATCTGGCAAGATATCGGCAATCAAACGTCCAGTATTGCTGGGTTTCATTGGCTCGGTGTCAAACATCAGCAAACAAAAGCGGCTTTTTGCTTCCGTTGGGGTGATGGTTGAACAGAGGCATAATTTCTCTGGCAAAAGGCAGCGTTGGCAACGACGAACGCGATTACCACGGGCAAGAAAAGGACGTGTTGCGCGCGCAATACGCTCGGCGCGTAACTGGAGAACAGCGTTTTCGGTCATAAGAGAGCGTCGAAAAAATGCCATTGTCGCAGAGGAGAAAACGGGGCACAAGATGCGCCCCGATAAGATTAAAGAGATTCGTTCAGCCAGCTATCAAACGGTGCTTTCGGCACTGCGCCGTTAAGCATGTCGACAACCTGACCATTTTTGAAAATCATGATCGTCGGAATACTGCGAATACCAAAGCGACTGCTTAATTCACGTTCAGCTTCGGTATTCACTTTTACAAAACGCACTTTACCGCTACGCTCTTGTGCAACATCTTCAAAAATCGGTGCGAAGTTACGGCAAGGGCCGCACCACGGTGCCCAGAAGTCGATCACCACAGGCAGATCGTCTTTCAGCAATTTGTCGAGTGTTTCACCGGTCGCATTAATCACCTCTCCGTCAAACAGGTCGTGACCGCAGCGTCCGCATTTTGCCGCATCGTTAATCCGTTCGTCGGGAATGCGGTTGATGGCCTGACAATGGGTACAAACGGTATTCATAACTAACCTCGGGATGAGTAAGGAGACTTATCGGCAACGACGCCGGTATGTTTCTAATATGTTACATATTATCGAGGGCATTGTTCCAGACAACAATCTGTTTTATTCAATGGGTATGATAGTCGCAGGCTTTGGAACGAAATCATGGCGAACCGCGCGCACTTCGGGTAATCTGCGCGCTTCGCGCAGCGCTGGTGGAGAAAAGCATGAACGATGAAATGAAAAGCAAAAGCGGCAAGGTCAAAGTGATGTATGTCCGCAGTGATGATGATTCTGATAAACGAACCCACAACCCGCGAACCGGGAAAGGGGGCGGGCGTCCAGGAAAATCTCGTGCCGACGGTGGCCGTCGCCCCGCCCGCGATGACAAACAGAGTCAGCCCCGTGACCGCAAGTGGGAAGAGTCGCCGTGGCGAACTGTTTCCCGCGCGCCGGGTGATGAGGCACCGGAAAAGGCCGATCACGGTGGCATCAGTGGTAAAAGTTTTATTGATCCGGAAGTGTTGCGTCGTCAGCGTGCGGAAGAAACCCGCGTCTACGGCGAAAACGCATGTCAGGCACTGTTCCAGAGCCGTCCGGAAGCGATTGTTCGCGCCTGGTTTATCCAGAGTGTAACGCCGCGTTTTAAAGAAGCATTGCGCTGGATGGCGGCAAACCGCAAAGCGTACCACGTGGTAGATGAAGCCGAGCTGGCAAAAGCGTCAGGCACGGAACATCACGGCGGCGTTTGCTTCCTGATCAAAAAGCGCAACGGCACAACCGTGCAGCAGTGGGTAAGCCAGGCAGGTGCACAGGATTGCGTACTGGCGTTGGAAAATGAATCTAACCCACATAATCTGGGCGGGATGATGCGTAGCTGTGCGCACTTCGGCGTGAAAGGTGTTGTTGTGCAGGATGCGGCGTTGCTGGAATCGGGTGCGGCTATCCGTACCGCAGAAGGTGGCGCAGAGCATGTGCAACCGATTACTGGCGACAACATTGTTAATGTGCTGGATGATTTCCGTCAGGCGGGTTACACCGTGGTGACCACTTCCAGCGAACAGGGCCAACCACTGTTCAAAACCAGTTTGCCAGCGAAAATGGTGTTGGTTTTGGGGCAGGAATATGAAGGGTTACCAGATGCTGCGCGTGATCCAAACGATCTGCGAGTGAAGATTGACGGTACTGGCAATGTTGCTGGTCTGAATATCTCTGTCGCAACGGGTGTTCTGCTTGGTGAATGGTGGCGTCAGAATAAAGCCTGATAAATCAGCCGGATGGCAGTTCTGCCATCCGGCATTTTCCCGCAAATTTACTCGCTCTCTGCCGGTAATACAGGTATCCAGTTAATCGGCTTCTCGCCACGTTGTTCCAGCCACTGATTTGCCAGTACAAAATGGTTACAGCCAAAGAATCCACGATGGGCCGATAACGGCGACGGATGCGGTGCTTTCAGTACGTGATGGCGTTGCTTATCTATAATTGCCCCTTTCTTTTGCGCATGCGACCCCCACAGTAAAAACACCACGCCTTCGCGATGCTGATTAATCAGGCTGATGACTTTATCGGTGAACGTCTCCCAGCCGAGGCTGGCGTGGGAATGCGCCTGACCTGCACGTACAGTCAATACGGTATTGAGCAGCAGCACGCCCTGGCGCGCCCAGCTTTCCAGGTAACCATGCGTCGGGCGGGTAAAGCCTGGGATGGTATTTTCCAGCTCTTTATACATATTCAGCAGTGACGGCGGTGTCGCAATACCGGGACGAACAGAAAATGCCAGACCATGTGCCTGTCCAGGTCCGTGGTAAGGATCCTGGCCGAGAATCACAACTTTGACATCGCTCAACTCAGTAAAACGGAAGGCATTAAAGACATCTTTTTGTGGCGGATAGATAGTGATGCCAGACTGCCGCTCACTGGCGACGGTCTGAAGGGTATTAAGAAAATAGGGTTGCTGCTTCTCTTCAGCCAGCACGTCATGCCAGGTTAATTCGTTAGCCATCTCGCTCTCCTGCGGATCTTCAATCCACCTAGCTTAACTGCTTCTTTCTACAGAACAAAATCAAGCTCATTTTTTAGACATAATCGAGCGCAAAAAAATGTAAATTGGTAAAATTTCGCACCCGCATAAGTTGATGTAAAACAATAAAATCTATTTGCGACCACGTTTAGTGTGTGGTTTTTATTGATTTAAATCAAAGAACCAAGGGTGTTTGAGGAGTATATATACACTCAAGCAACAATGGTTTTACCAATTGGCCGCGACAGGCTGACAAATCAAATAATTTTGCCGGGGAGGCATCACATGATTACAGGTATCCAGATTACTAAAGCCGCTAATGACGATCTGCTGAACTCTTTCTGGCTGCTGGACAGCGAAAAAGGCGAAGCGCGTTGCATCGTTGCGAAAGCAGGATTTGCAGAAGACGAAGTGGTTGCAGTAAGCAAACTGGGTGATATTGAATACCGTGAAGTTCCAGTAGAAGTTAAACCAGAAGTTCGCGTGGAAGGTGGTCAGCACCTGAACGTAAACGTTCTGCGTCGCGAAACTCTGGAAGATGCTGTTAAGCATCCGGAAAAATATCCGCAGTTGACTATCCGTGTATCCGGTTATGCAGTTCGCTTCAACTCTCTGACTCCGGAACAGCAGCGCGACGTTATCGCTCGTACCTTTACTGAAAGCCTGTAAGGCTTAAGTAGCAAGATATTACAGAAGCGGAAGAGGGTGACCTCTTCCGCTTTTTGTCTATAGATAACCATCAGTCAGGCTGGTGGTTATCTATAGACAAAAATAATGCCGGGATAAAACCCGGCATTATTTTTACTCTTCTGTCGTTTGCGGCGGCACGCCTGTTCCGCTTGGTTTGCGGCGCTTACCAATATTTTTGGTATCGCGGTGGCGTTTTTTCACCCGAGGCTTCTCTTTCTCTTTAGCCTTTTTCTTCTCGGCGCGTTTTGCCAGGACTTTCTTCGATGGTTTACCCGTCTGTTTCTCGCTTGGCGCACGCGTTTTCGGGCGTAACTCATCAATGACGCGAGCTTTAATCGGCTCTTCAATATAACGACTAACTTTGCCCAGCAGCAGATGGTCATGGGCTTCAACCAGTGAAATCGCGATCCCTTTACGACCGGCGCGAGCGGTACGCCCGATTCGGTGCAAATAGGTATCGCCACTGCGCGGCATATCGAAGTTAAAGACGTGGCTGACATCCGGAATGTCGATACCACGTGCGGCAACGTCGGTGGCAACCAGCACGTTTACGCGACCTTCAGTCAGACGCTTAATCGCTTCATTACGCTTGCCTTGTACCATCTCACCTTCGAGATAGCAGTTGTTGATGCCTGCTTCGCGCAACCAGTTTGCCAGTTCATGCACACGCTCACGCTTGCGCACAAATACGATTGAGCGAGTCGCTTCCGGCTGTTTTAACAGATGTACCAGCAACGCAGTTTTATGCTCAAGGTCATCGGCACGGTAATACCACTGATGAATCTTTTTGCGCTCACGGGTGGATGGATTAGCAGAAACTTCCACCGGATCCTCCAGCAGACGTTCGGCAAAATCCTGAATGGCATCGCCTTTCAGCGTAGCTGAGAAGAGCAGGGTTTGCTTACGCCAGCGAGTTTCGCCAGCAATATGTTCGATATCCTGGGCGAAGCCCATATCCAGCATACGGTCTGCTTCGTCAAGGATCAGTGTTTCAACCGCGCGGCAATCGAAGTTCTCTTCTTTTATGTATTGCAGCAGACGTCCGGTCGTGGCGACCACGATGTCCTGGTTTTCGCTGAACACTTCCGCGTGGTTCATATAGGCCACGCCGCCGGTGATGGTGGCAATATCCAGATGTGTATGTTTCGCCAGTTCACGGGCATGATCGGCCACCTGCATCGCCAGTTCGCGAGTTGGGGTGAGGATCAAAATACGCGGTGGACCGGATTTCTTACGCGGGAAATCGAGCAGGTGCTGCAACGCTGGCAGCAGATACGCCGCCGTTTTACCGGTGCCTGTCGGCGCAGAACCGAGTACATCACGGCCATCGAGCGCAGGCGGAATGGCGGCAGCCTGAATGGCGGTCGGGCGAGTGAAACCTTTATCCTGGAGGGCTTCCAGCAGGCTTTCGTCGAGTTCAAGTTCGGAAAAAGTCGTTACAGTCATGTTCTACCTCTGTGTGGGGCGCTGATTATAGACGTTACGGCTGCAATCTTCATCTGTTTGTATGGATATCGCTTCTCAGGTATTGTTCTTACCCGGTGCTATCGCCGTTTTTACAGCAAGGTTTTATTTTCATGTCACAGTCTACATCCGTGCTTCGTCGTAATGGATTTACTTTTAAACAGTTTTTTGTCGCGCACGATCGCTGTGCGATGAAAGTGGGAACGGATGGAATTTTACTGGGCGCATGGGCTCCTGTGGCAGGGGTAAAACGCTGCCTTGATATCGGCAGTGGTAGCGGGTTACTGGCGCTAATGCTGGCGCAACGAACTGATGACAGCGTGATGATTGATGCAGTTGAACTGGAAAGTGAGGCAGCGGCTCAGGCGCAGGAAAATATCGCGCAGTCCCCGTGGGCAGAGCGGATTAATATCCATACGGCGGATATTCAGCAGTGGATAACCCAGCAGGCCGCGCGTTTTGACTTAATTATCAGTAACCCGCCGTATTATCAGCAGGGGGTTGAGTGCGCGACGCCGCAACGGGAACAGGCGCGCTATACCACTACGTTGGATCACCAGACGTTGCTTACTTGTGCGGCAGAATGCATTACCGAAGAGGGATTTTTCTGCGTGGTGCTGCCGGAGCAGATTGGTAATGGTTTTACTGAACTGGCATTAAGCATGGGATGGCATTTACGTTTACGGACGGACGTGGCGGAAAACGAGGCTCGATTACCGCATCGGGTGCTACTGGCATTCTCCCCACTGGCGGGGGAATACTTTAGCGATCGGTTAGTGATTCGTGGGCCAGACCAGAACTATTCTGAAGCGTATACGGCGCTGACCCAGGCTTTTTATTTGTTTATGTAATGATGGCCAGGCGAGAGAATCGACGGACCGGAATGCGTGAGCAACTCCGGGTAGTCCAGCGTGTAATGCAAGCCCCGACTCTCCTTGCGCATCATCGCGCAGCGAACAATTAACTCGGCAACCTGCACCAGATTACGCAGTTCCAGTAAATTATTCGACACCCGAAAGTGGGCATAATATTCGTCTATTTCCTGCTGCAACATATTGATCCGTCGCAGGGCACGCTCCAGGCGCTTTGTTGTGCGCACAATACCGACGTAATCCCACATAAACAGACGCAGCTCATGCCAGTTATGTTGGAGCACCACCAGCTCGTCAGGATCCTCAACGCGGCTTTCATCCCATGACGGCAAGCGGTTGACGCCACGTGCATAAGGCATCCGTCTTTCAATGTCTTCCGCCGCCGACCAGCCGTAGACCAGACATTCCAGCAATGAGTTAGAGGCCATTCGGTTAGCGCCATGTAATCCTGTGTAGCTCACTTCGCCAATCGCATACAGCCCATCAACATCAGTACGCCCATAGTCATCCACCATTACACCGCCGCAAGTATAGTGCGCAGCAGGTACTATCGGCACAGGCTCTTTAGTGAGATCAATACCCAGACCCAGCAACTTTTCATAAATCATCGGGAAATGCTGACAAATAAAATCCGCAGGCTTATGACTAATATCCAGGAACATACAATCCGCGCCGAGGCGTTTCATTTCATAGTCAATAGCGCGGGCAACAATATCGCGCGGAGCCAGTTCACCACGCTCATCAAAATCGGGCATAAAGCGTGTGCCGTCCGGGCGCTTCAAATAAGCGCCTTCGCCACGTAAAGCTTCCGTTAACAGGAAGTTCCGCGCCTGTGGATGATACAGCGCCGTTGGGTGGAACTGATTAAATTCGAGATTAGCAACCCGGCAACCGGCGCGCCAGGCCATGGCAATACCATCACCAGAGGAAATATCCGGATTGGTGGTGTACTGATAAACCTTCGATGCGCCGCCAGTTGCCAGCACCACAGCTTTCGCATGACAGGTTTCTACCGCTTCTTTATTGCGATTCCACACCCATGCTCCGACCACTCGTCGCGTCCCCGGCAGACCAATTTTGTCGGAAATAATCAGATCGACTGCGTTGCTGCGTTCCAGTACACGAATATTCGGATGACTCTGCGCCTTGCTCACCAGCGTAGTTTCTACTTCTTTACCAGTGGCGTCGGCGGCATGAAGAATACGGCGGTGGCTATGACCGCCTTCACGGGTCAGATGGTAACTTTCTTCCCCATTTGGTTGCACCTGGGTATCAAACAATACCCCTTGATCGATCAACCATTGCACACAGGAACGCGCATTGCTGGCAACAAACTTAACCGCATGGCTATCGCAAATTCCGGCACCGGCAACCAACGTATCTTCCACATGTGAATCGATACTGTCAGTTTCATCAAACACGGCAGCAATTCCGCCCTGGGCGTAAAACGTCGAGCCTTCAGTAACAGAGCCTTTGCTAAGAACGATGACATGATGCTTATCTGCCAGACGTAGTGCCAGTGAAAGCCCGGCAGCGCCACTACCGATAATCAACACATCACAAGAATATTCAGGGAAAGTATTCATTTTTGTTGTTTAATTTACTAAACACAGTCCGGTCAGCATAGCATCATGTTGTACAATTAAACACCTGCTATTTTAATATTTGTTACAATGGCTAAACATATTGTTCCTGGGAGGCGGAAAAAAGGGAAGTTGCTCGTCGACGGAGGATTAGGTGGTGAAATAAAAAGGCCGTTGGGTTACTCTTCAGGCAGTTAAATGGGCATTTCTGCACAGATAATGCGTTATTCAGATTCTGTAGACTTATAATGATAGATAATGATCCGTCTACAGCATGACAAACAAAAACAGATGCGTTACGGAACTTTACAAAAACGAGACACTCTAATCTTTTGCTTGCTCAAATTGCAGCTAATGGAGTGGCGTTTCGACAGCGCGTGGAAATTTGGTTTGGGGAGACTTTACCTCGGATGAGCGAGCAGTTAACGGACCAGGTCCTGGTTGAACGGGTCCAGAAGGGAGATCAGAAAGCTTTTAACTTACTGGTAGTGCGCTATCAGCATAAAGTGGCGAGTCTGGTTTCCCGCTATGTGCCGTCGGGTGATGTTCCCGATGTGGTACAAGAAGCTTTTATTAAAGCCTATCGTGCGCTGGATTCGTTCCGGGGAGATAGTGCTTTTTATACATGGCTGTATCGGATTGCTGTTAATACGGCAAAAAATTACCTGGTTGCTCAGGGGCGTCGTCCACCTTCCAGCGATGTGGATGCCATTGAAGCAGAAAACTTCGAAAGTGGCGGCGCGCTGAAAGAAATTTCGAACCCTGAGAACTTAATGTTGTCAGAAGAACTGAGACAGATAGTTTTCCGAACTATTGAGTCCCTCCCGGAAGATTTACGCATGGCAATAACCTTGCGGGAGCTGGATGGCCTGAGCTATGAAGAGATAGCCGCTATCATGGATTGTCCGGTGGGTACGGTGCGTTCACGTATCTTCCGAGCGAGGGAAGCTATTGATAATAAAGTTCAACCGCTTATCAGGCGTTGACGATAGCGGGATACTGGATAAGGGTATTAGGCATGCAGAAAGAACAACTTTCCGCTTTAATGGATGGCGAAACGCTGGATAGTGAGCTGCTTAACGAACTGGCTCACAACCCGGAGATGCAGAAAACCTGGGAAAATTATCACTTAATCCGTGACTCTATGCGGGGTGATACTCCCGAGGTACTCCATTTCGATATCTCTTCACGCGTGATGGCCGCCATTGAAGAAGAGCCCGTTCGCCAACCGACGATATTGATCCCAGAGGCTCAGCCTGCGCCGCATCAATGGCAGAAAATGCCATTCTGGCAGAAAGTTCGTCCGTGGGCGGCACAGCTCACCCAAATGGGTGTAGCGGCATGCGTATCGCTTGCAGTTATCGTTGGCGTCCAGCACTATAATGGACAATCTGAAACGTCCCAGCAGCCCGAAACACCGGTATTTAATACTCTGCCGATGATGGGTAAAGCCAGTCCGGTAAGCCTGGGAGTACCTTCTGAAGCGACCGCGAACAATGGTCAACAGCAGCAGGTACAGGAGCAGCGTCGTCGCATTAATGCCATGTTGCAGGATTACGAATTGCAACGTCGACTCCACTCCGAACAGCTTCAGTTTGAGCAGGCACAGACACAGCAAGCCGCTGTACAGGTGCCAGGAATTCAAACTTTAGGAACGCAATCGCAGTAATGAAGCAACTTTGGTTTGCCATGTCATTAGTGACAGGTAGCCTGTTATTCTCTGCTAACGCCTCGGCCACTCCCGCGTCCGGGGCGTTATTACAGCAGATGAACCTGGCTAGCCAGTCACTGAATTACGAGCTGTCATTCATCAGCATCAATAAACAAGGTGTTGAGTCTCTGCGTTATCGACATGCACGCCTCGATAACCGTCCTCTTGCACAGTTGTTGCAAATGGATGGCCCGCGCCGGGAAGTGGTACAGCGCGGCAATGAAATCAGCTACTTTGAACCGGGCCTTGAACCGTTCACTCTTAATGGCGATTACATTGTTGATTCTCTGCCATCGCTCATCTATACCGATTTCAAACGCCTTTCTCCTTACTACGACTTTATCTCTGTGGGGCGCACCCGTATTGCTGACCGCTTATGTGAGGTAATCCGCGTGGTAGCCCGTGATGGCACACGCTACAGCTACATCGTGTGGATGGACACCGAATCGAAATTACCGATGCGGGTTGATCTCCTTGATCGCGATGGTGAGACACTGGAGCAATTCCGCGTGATCGCTTTCAACGTTAATCAGGATATCAGCAACAGTATGCAGACACTGGCGAAGGCAAACTTGCCGCCTCTGCTTTCTGTACCTGTTGGTGAGAAAGCCAAATTTAACTGGACTCCAACCTGGTTGCCACAGGGCTTTAGCGAAGTTTCCAGCAGTCGACGTCCGTTACCGACGATGGATAACATGCCCATCGAATCGCGTCTCTATTCCGACGGGTTGTTCAGCTTCTCGGTAAACGTTAACCGCGCTACGCCATCCAGTACCGATCAGATGTTGCGAACCGGACGCCGAACAGTCAGCACCAGCATACGCGACAACGCGGAAATCACCATTGTTGGTGAACTGCCACCGCAAACGGCGAAACGAATTGCCGAGAATATTAAGTTTGGGGCAGCGGAATGATCAAAGAGTGGGCTACTGTCGTCTCCTGGCAAAACGGGCAGGCGCTGGTCAGTTGCGATGTTAAAGCTTCATGCAGCAGTTGCGCTTCCCGCGCAGGTTGCGGCAGTCGCGTGTTGAATAAACTAGGCCCGCAAACCACACATACCATCGTCGTATCCTGTGATGAACCGTTAGTGCCGGGGCAGAAAGTTGAATTGGGAATCGCTGAAAGCAGCCTGCTTAGCTCCGCATTATTGGTTTATATGTCGCCGCTGGTGGGATTATTCCTTGTCGCTTCGTTATTTCAGCTACTCTTTGCTTCAGATATTGCAGCATTATGCGGAGCAATCCTCGGCGGCGTTGGTGGATTCCTGATTGCGCGAGGATACTCACGTAAGTTTGCCGCCCGAACAGAATGGCAACCGATCATCTTAAGTGTGGCATTGCCGCCTGGCCTTGTGCGATATGAAGCATCTTCGGAAGACGCGAGCCAGTGATTTCACTGGCTTTATTGTATTTTGCATAACAAATGCGAGGACGTTTCCAGATACCACAATCCATACGGTATGAACATTTCCTCGCCTCAATGTTGTAGTGTAGAATGCGGCGTTTCTATTAATACAGACGTTAAGCTCAGAACAGCGACTTCTAAAAGCCTGGTTAACCGGGCATTAAGGCACAATAATCATACTTTATGAAGAATATACGTAACTTTTCGATCATAGCTCACATTGACCACGGTAAATCGACGCTGTCTGACCGTATTATCCAGATCTGCGGTGGCCTGTCTGACCGTGAAATGGAGGCACAGGTTCTCGATTCCATGGATCTTGAGCGTGAGCGTGGTATTACTATCAAAGCGCAGAGCGTGACGCTGGACTATAAAGCGTCCGATGGCGAAACCTATCAACTTAACTTTATCGACACCCCGGGTCACGTGGACTTCTCCTATGAAGTATCCCGTTCGCTGGCTGCTTGTGAAGGTGCATTGTTAGTGGTCGATGCAGGGCAGGGCGTAGAAGCGCAAACCCTGGCAAACTGCTACACCGCGATGGAAATGGACCTCGAGGTGGTGCCGGTACTTAACAAAATTGACTTACCAGCAGCCGATCCTGAACGCGTTGCGGAAGAAATCGAAGATATCGTCGGCATCGACGCTACCGACGCAGTGCGTTGCTCGGCAAAAACAGGTGTTGGTGTGCAGGATGTACTGGAACGTCTGGTGCGTGACATTCCGCCGCCGGAGGGAGATCCAGAAGGCCCATTGCAGGCACTGATTATCGACTCCTGGTTCGACAACTACCTGGGCGTTGTTTCACTTATCCGTATTAAAAACGGCACCCTGCGTAAGGGTGATAAAGTGAAAGTCATGAGTACCGGGCAGACTTATAACGCCGACCGCCTGGGTATTTTCACGCCGAAGCAAGTTGATCGTACTGAACTGAAATGTGGTGAAGTAGGTTGGTTGGTTTGTGCGATTAAAGATATTCACGGTGCACCAGTAGGCGATACCTTAACGCTGGCGCGTAATCCGGCAGAAAAAGCGCTGCCAGGCTTTAAGAAAGTTAAACCTCAGGTTTATGCCGGTCTGTTCCCGGTAAGTTCCGACGACTATGAAGCCTTCCGCGACGCGCTGGGCAAATTGAGTCTGAACGATGCCTCTCTGTTCTACGAGCCGGAAAGTTCTACAGCGCTGGGCTTTGGCTTCCGCTGCGGCTTCCTCGGCCTGCTGCATATGGAGATCATTCAGGAACGTCTGGAACGTGAATACGATCTTGACCTGATTACCACGGCACCGACAGTAGTGTATGAAGTAGAAACTACGGGGAAAGAAGTTATCTACGTCGACAGCCCGTCTAAGCTGCCAGCAGTGAATAACATCTACGAACTGCGTGAGCCGATCGCGGAATGTCACATGCTGCTGCCGCAGGCATATCTCGGTAACGTTATTACGCTGTGCGTAGAAAAACGTGGTGTACAGACCAATATGGTTTACCACGGTAATCAGGTGGCGCTGACGTACGAGATCCCGATGGCGGAAGTGGTGCTCGACTTCTTCGATCGCCTGAAATCTACCTCGCGTGGTTATGCGTCTCTGGATTACAACTTCAAACGCTTCCAGGCTTCCGACATGGTGCGTGTTGACGTTTTAATCAACGGTGAACGTGTCGATGCGCTGGCGTTGATCACCCACCGTGATAATTCGCAAAACCGTGGTCGCGAGCTGGTGGAGAAGATGAAAGATCTAATCCCACGCCAGCAGTTTGATATTGCCATTCAGGCAGCGATTGGTACGCACATTATCGCGCGTTCCACCGTGAAGCAGCTTCGTAAAAACGTACTGGCCAAATGTTATGGCGGCGATATCAGCCGTAAGAAAAAGCTGCTGCAGAAGCAGAAAGAAGGTAAGAAACGCATGAAGCAGATCGGTAACGTCGAGCTGCCGCAGGAAGCGTTCCTCGCCATTCTGCATGTCGGCAAAGACAACAAATAATCTTTAGGAGTTGGCATGGCGAATATGTTTGCCCTGATTCTGGTGATTGCCACACTGGTGACGGGCATTTTATGGTGCGTGGATAAATTCTTTTTCGCACCTAAACGGCGGGAACGTCAGGCAGCAGCGCAGGCGGCTGCTGGAGACTCACTGGATAAAGCTACGCTGAAAAAAGTTGCGCCAAAACCAGGTTGGCTGGAAACCGGTGCTTCTGTATTTCCGGTGCTGGCACTAGTGTTAATTGTGCGTTCATTTATTTATGAACCGTTCCAGATCCCGTCAGGTTCGATGATGCCGACTCTGTTAATCGGTGACTTCATTCTGGTGGAGAAATTTGCCTACGGTATTAAAGATCCTATCTACCAGAAAACGCTGATCGAAACCGGCCATCCGAAACGTGGTGATATTGTGGTCTTTAAATACCCGGAAGATCCAAAGCTTGATTACATCAAGCGTGCGGTTGGCTTACCGGGCGATAAAGTCACTTACGATCCGGTTGCGAAAGAGCTGACTATTCAACCTGGATGCAGTTCCGGTCAGGCGTGTGAAAACGCGCTACCGGTAACGTATTCCAACGTGGAGCCGAGCGATTTTGTTCAAACCTTCTCTCGTCGTAATGGTGGGGAAGCGACCAGCGGATTCTTTGAAGTGCCGAAAAACGAAACTAAAGAAAACGGTATTCGTCTTTCTGAACGTAAAGAGGCACTGGGTGATGTTACACACCGCATCCTGACAGTACCTATCGCTCAGGACCAGGTAGGGATGTATTACCAGCAGCCAGGGCAACAACTGGCAACCTGGATTGTCCCGCCGGGCCAATACTTCATGATGGGTGACAACCGCGATAACAGCGCGGACAGTCGTTACTGGGGTTTTGTGCCAGAAGCTAACCTGGTGGGTCGGGCGACGGCTATCTGGATGAGTTTCGATAAACAGGAAGGCGAATGGCCAACTGGCGTTCGTTTAAGTCGCATCGGCGGCATTCACTAATTGTCGTTATCCGTTCACGTTGTCACTGTTATGGTGGCAACGTGAATTATTTATGAGATAAATCTCCCGTGGCTAACGACATCCCTTGTCGTTGTGTATAGAATATTCCCCCGAAGTTTCAGGTTGGCGCCTTCTGGTCGCCACGGCACACGAAACAGCGTTGGTCCCCATATACAGGTCAACTGAAACTGCTGAAAAGCTGTTAGCAGAACCCTGCATATCAGGTCTGTTTCGTGTGCTGAATTGTTGACGCATTTATTTATTGGTATCGCATGAACCCCATCGTAATTAATCGGCTTCAACGGAAGCTGGGCTACACTTTTAATCATCAGGAACTGCTGCAGCAGGCATTAACTCACCGCAGTGCCAGCAGTAAACATAACGAGCGTCTGGAATTTTTAGGCGACTCTATTCTAAGCTACGTTATCGCTAATGCGTTGTATCACCGTTTCCCGCGAGTGGATGAAGGGGATATGAGCCGGATGCGCGCCACGCTGGTACGCGGTAATACGCTGGCAGAACTGGCTCGTGAATTTGAGTTAGGCGAGTGCTTGCGTTTAGGGCCGGGTGAACTTAAAAGCGGTGGATTTCGTCGCGAGTCAATTCTTGCTGACACCGTTGAAGCATTAATTGGCGGCGTATTCCTCGACAGCGATATTCAGACTGTCGAGAAATTAATCCTTAACTGGTATCAAACTCGTCTGGACGAAATTAGTCCGGGCGATAAACAAAAAGATCCGAAAACGCGCTTGCAGGAATATTTGCAGGGGCGCCATCTGCCTCTGCCAACTTATCTGGTGGTCCAGGTACGTGGCGAAGCGCACGATCAGGAATTTACGATCCACTGCCAGGTTAGCGGCCTGAGCGAACCGGTGGTTGGCACAGGTTCAAGCCGTCGTAAGGCTGAACAGGCTGCCGCCGAACAGGCGTTGAAAAAACTGGAGCTGGAATGAGCATCGATAAAAGTTACTGCGGATTTATTGCCATCGTCGGACGTCCGAATGTTGGCAAATCCACATTGTTGAATAAACTGTTAGGGCAGAAAATCTCCATCACCTCCCGCAAGGCGCAGACTACACGTCACCGTATTGTGGGTATCCATACTGAAGGTGCGTATCAGGCGATCTACGTTGATACCCCGGGCCTGCATATGGAAGAGAAGCGTGCCATTAACCGCTTGATGAACAAAGCGGCAAGCAGCTCCATTGGCGACGTTGAGCTGGTTATTTTTGTCGTTGAAGGCACCCGTTGGACGCCGGACGATGAAATGGTGCTCAACAAGCTGCGTGACGGTAAAGCGCCGGTGATTCTCGCGGTGAACAAAGTAGACAACGTGCAGGAGAAAGCCGATCTACTGCCGCACTTACAGTTTCTGGCAAGCCAAATGAATTACCTCGATATCGTGCCAATCTCAGCCGAAACTGGGCTAAACGTCGACACTATCGCGGCAATTGTACGCAAACACCTTCCAGAAGCGACGCATCACTTCCCGGAAGATTACATTACCGATCGTTCGCAGCGGTTTATGGCCTCTGAAATCATTCGTGAAAAGCTGATGCGTTTTCTCGGTGCAGAACTGCCGTACTCTGTAACCGTGGAGATCGAACGTTTTGTCACCAATGAGCGCGGTGGTTATGACATCAACGGTTTGATTCTCGTTGAGCGTGAAGGGCAGAAGAAGATGGTAATTGGCAACAAAGGGGCCAAGATCAAAACCATCGGTATTGAAGCGCGTAAAGACATGCAAGAAATGTTCGAAGCGCCTGTCCACCTTGAGCTATGGGTGAAAGTGAAATCTGGTTGGGCCGACGATGAACGCGCACTGCGTAGTCTCGGTTACGTTGACGATCTCTAAGAGTTACACCGATGGAAGGCTGGCAGCGCGCATTCGTACTGCATAGTCGTCCCTGGAGCGAAACCAGCCTGATGCTGGACGTCTTCACGGAGGAATCGGGACGCGTGCGTCTGGTTGCTAAAGGCGCACGTTCAAAACGTTCTACCCTGAAAGGCGCATTGCAGCCTTTCACCCCCCTCTTGCTTCGTTTTGGCGGGCGCGGTGAAGTCAAAACGCTGCGCAGTGCTGAAGCCGTCTCGCTGGCACTGCCGCTAAGCGGTATCACGCTTTACAGCGGGCTTTACATCAACGAACTCCTCTCCCGCGTACTGGAATACGAAACACGCTTTTCGGAACTTTTTTTCGATTATTTGCATTGTATCCAGGCACTGGCAGGGATCACAGGTACGCCAGAACCGGCGTTGCGTCGTTTTGAACTGGCGCTCCTTGGGCATCTGGGTTATGGCGTCAATTTTACCCATTGCGCAGGTAGCGGTGAGCCGGTGGATGACAACATGACGTATCGTTACCGCGAAGAAAAAGGATTTATCGCCAGTGTGGTTATCGACAATAAAACCTTTACCGGACGGCAGTTGAAAGCGTTACATGCGCGGGAATTTCCTGACGCAGACACATTGCGCGCCGCGAAACGCTTTACCCGTATGGCCCTTAAGCCTTATCTTGGCGGTAAACCTTTAAAAAGCAGGGAACTGTTCCGGCAGTTTATACCTAAGCGGACAGTGAAAACATTTAATGACTGATGAGGATTGTCATGGCTGAATTACTGTTGGGCGTCAACATTGACCATATCGCAACGCTGCGCAATGCACGCGGTACTGCTTATCCGGACCCGGTTCAGGCCGCATTTATTGCCGAACAGGCGGGGGCGGACGGCATTACCGTGCATTTACGTGAAGATCGCCGCCACATTACAGACCGTGACGTGCGCATCCTCCGTCAGACGCTAGATACCCGCATGAATCTGGAGATGGCGGTAACTGAAGAGATGCTGGCGATTGCCGTTGAGACGAAGCCGCATTTCTGCTGTCTGGTGCCGGAAAAGCGTCAGGAAGTGACAACCGAAGGCGGCCTGGACGTCGCGGGTCAGCGTGACAAAATGCGCGATGCCTGCAGACGTCTGGCAGATGCCGGGATTCAGGTTTCTCTGTTTATCGACGCTGACGAAGAGCAGATCAAAGCTGCAGCAGAGGTGGGGGCACCATTTATCGAAATCCACACCGGTTGTTACGCTGATGCCAAAACGGACGCTGAACAGGCGCAAGAGCTGGCGCGAATCGAGAAAGCCGCGACCTTTGCCGCAAGCCTCGGTTTGAAAGTTAATGCTGGTCACGGTCTGACCTATCACAACGTGAAAGCCATTGCCGCTATCCCAGAGATGCACGAACTGAATATAGGTCATGCCATTATTGGTCGCGCAGTAATGACCGGACTGAAAGATGCCGTGGCAGAAATGAAACGCCTGATGCTGGAAGCGCGTGGCTAATGGCAATATTAGGTTTAGGCACGGATATCGTGGAGATCGCTCGCATAGAAGCGGTAATCGCGCGATCCGGTGATCGCCTGGCACGACGTGTATTAAGCGATAATGAATGGGAGATCTGGAAAACGCATCATCAGCCGGTGCGTTTTCTGGCAAAACGTTTTGCTGTGAAAGAGGCGGCGGCAAAAGCGTTTGGTACTGGGATCCGTAATGGCCTGGCATTTAATCAATTTGAAGTGTTTAACGATGAGCTCGGCAAGCCAAGACTACGGTTGTGGGGCGAGGCGTTAAAACTGGCAGAAAAGTTGGGCGTCGCACATATGCATGTAACGCTGGCAGATGAACGCCACTACGCTTGTGCCACGGTAATCATTGAAAGTTAAAAGCCCTTCCTGAATATCAAAAAAGTACCGTTCTTTTTAAAAAGTAAAACCCCCGAACAGGTAAGGAGCAGGGGGTTACTTTACTATTTTAATATTGTGCAGCACACGATTCCAACAGAAATGATTATGGAGCAGTTTAGTTGGTCTGTATAAGCAACTTGCAATTTCTGGCATAAAAATGCGAGCCGGGACGAAGAATTTAATATTGATGAGAAGATTAACGTGACCACTTTTTCATAAGTACATTAGAATTGGCGTCGTTATTGGAGATTTTGCTGTGTTCTACACTATATTACTGAATTCCCCCATTGAAACGAGTGGTGTCATCAAAGCTTGCGGCACTCGATTCCAGTAACTCGCACGTTCAGTTTTGGGGAGATGTAAGGGCTAATCTGAATGGCTGTATTCCTTGTTTAAGGAAAAACAAATGACGGATTGTCGATATACCTTATTAAACAGGGCATTAAAGTCGTCATTACTATTTTACAGTTGATCCCTCTGTTCTTGTAACACCAGAAAACGTAATTAAGGCGCGTCGGGTGAACCCGCCGGGTGCGCCTTTAATAATGATAATTAAGTGTCTGCGCAGATATTATGGGGTTTTATTTAATGAATGTGTTTATTAATGGCAACATAAAAATAAATATAATAATTTCGTTTTACAAGAGTAAATAATCAATATTCTGCTCCAGAAGCAAAATACTAAATTTTATCCGCGTGATGCATCAGCACAAACTTATCCCACAACTGTTCTTCCGTCTCGACATGCTCCGGATCTTTCACAATGGTATTGGGGATCGGACATACTTTCTGGCAGGTTGGCGTCTCGTAGTGACCTACGCATTCCGTACACTTATCGCTGTTAATCTCGTAGATGTGATCGCCCATTGAAATCGCCTCATTCGGGCATTCAGGTTCACACATATCACAATTGATGCATTTTTTAGTGATTAACAGCGCCATAAGGAAACTCTCAAAACAACACAAACCGGGCGGGCATTATACGCGCATTCTTTACTCAAACCAGTTTTTTCACCAGAGCCTCGCTGTGGCGAATGCGTTCTGGGGCTAACTCGAGATCTTGTTGTATCAGTGCAATAAACAGCAAATCCGTTAGCATTCCCTGAGCATGACATGCAGAGATCGAAGCACTGTTCGTCGCTTGTTCTTCGGCTATGGTATACAGGCAATGAGAAGCGCGCTGTTGCAGGGCATTGGGGGTGAAACCGGTGATGGCCAGCACTTTACCGCCCACTCGTAACATCTCATCTGCTGCCAGGTTTAACTCGCGCCGCACGCCCGTGTATGAGATGGCTAATAACAAATCGTCCGGCGATGAAGCCTGTACTGTAGCGAGTAACGCGTGCATATCACGCTCAGCGGCAGCATTAAAACCAATCTTCATCAGCTTCCAGGCAAAATTCTGCGCCACCAGGCCGGAAGCGCCAATGCCGGTCAGAATAATCCGCCGTGCAGAACGAAGCATCGCTACGCATTCATGTAGCTTCTCCTCACTATTGACGTTCAGTGTTGCGTACATGGCAGCAGTATTTTCTTTAATCAGTTTTTCGCCCACCAGCCGTAACGGATCATCACCACGAATTTGGTTATGAATGGGTACGGAGGGAGATTCCGGTTGGCTTGCCAGAGCTTCACTCAATGCCAGCTTTAAGGCCGGAAAACCTTTATAACCGAGTTTTTGCGCGAACTTCACTACGCTGGACTGACTGACTCCGGCTTCGTTGGCCAGTTGTTGGGAGCTAAGGTGGCGGGCAGTGTCAGGTTGTAGCAGGAGATAGTCCGCCAGCTTTTTATCGCTCTGGGCAAGTCCCTGGTAACGCTGACGAATACGAAGTAAGCCGTTCATATCTTTCCTCGCGATGAATTAATGGCGACAACAGGCAATATGAGACACAAGCGAGCGAATATTATATTCCATCACAGTCAATTACCATGAATTAAAAATTCCAGTCAGCCATTATGCGATAGATTGATGCCGGAAAAGTGATGATCTATCTGTTAGGCTATGTAGTAGCAAAAATTAATCAGGATGTATCAGTCCAGAGGGGTATGGTTTGGCAACTCACGAGCGTCGTGTGGTGTTTTTTGACTTAGATGGAACATTGCATCAACAGGATATGTTTGGCTGTTTTCTGCGCTACTTACTGCGCCGCCAGCCGCAGAATGCGCTACTTGTTCTGCCGCTGTTGCCGATCATTGTCATTGCATTATTAATCAAGGGCCGAGCGGCACGCTGGCCGATGAGCCTGCTGCTATGGGGTTGTACCTTTGGTCATAGCGAAGCGCGTATACAGGCGTTGCAGGCCGATTTTGTGCGTTGGTTTCGCGACAATGTTACAGCCTTTCCGCTAGTGCAGGAACGTCTGACCAGCTATCTGTTAAGTTCCGATGCCGACATTTGGTTGATTACCGGTTCCCCTCAGCCGTTGGTCGAAGCGGTTTATTTCGATACGCCCTGGTTACCACGCGTTAATCTTATCGCCAGTCAGATCCAGCGCGGCTATGGCGGCTGGGTGCTGACCATGCGCTGTCTCGGCCATGAAAAGGTCGCGCAACTGGAACGCAAAATCGGCACGCCGCTGCGACTTTACAGTGGCTATAGTGATAGTAACCAGGACAACCCGCTACTCTATTTCTGTCAGCATCGCTGGCGGGTAACGCCTCGCGGCGAACTCCAGCAACTGGAATAGAGTAACGCATAGCGTCCGTGTATAATGCGCCGCGCTTTTATAACCGGAGTTTTCTTTTTGTCTGAAGTCGAATTTAGTCACGAATACTGGATGCGTCATGCGCTGACGCTGGCGAAACGTGCCTGGGACGAGCGGGAAGTGCCGGTCGGCGCGGTATTGGTGCATAACAACCGGGTAATCGGTGAAGGCTGGAACCGACCTATTGGTCGCCATGATCCTACAGCTCATGCAGAAATCATGGCGCTGCGGCAGGGAGGGCTGGTGCTGCAAAACTATCGCCTGATCGACGCGACATTATATGTCACGCTGGAACCGTGCGTGATGTGCGCCGGAGCGATGATCCACAGCCGTATTGGTCGCGTGGTCTTTGGCGCGCGTGATGCGAAAACTGGCGCCGCCGGATCATTAATGGATGTACTTCACCACCCGGGCATGAATCATCGAGTGGAAATTACGGAAGGAATACTGGCGGATGAGTGCGCGGCGCTACTCAGCGATTTTTTCCGAATGCGCCGTCAGGAAATCAAAGCGCAGAAAAAAGCGCAATCCGCGACAGATTAATTTCGTTTCTCTTCACTTCCCTTCCTGGAAAACAGTAGAGAAGGGGAGTGCGTCAGATAATTAGATGACGACTGCGAAAGAAATGAGAGAAAGGGAAATTTTTCTTTACCCAATTCCGCTGGCGATACCGCCGGATAATCCTGAGCCAACTGCATCGCCGCTTCTGTTGCCTGCTTTTCTTTTTCTTGCAAGTAACCCACCAGACTAATCTGGTACTTACGAATATTTTCTACATAAGCATAGGCTTCATGCCCACGTGCATAGCCGTAAGTCAGCTTGCTGTAATAGGGTTTCTGGCTAAGCAAAGGCAGACGTTGTTTAACATCGGCCCAGCTATCAGGATTACCTTTAGTTTTTGCCGTCAGGGCACGGGCATCCAGCATGTGTGCATAGCCCATATTATAGGCGGCGAGCGCAAACCAGATCCGCTCATTTTCTGGCACGCTTTCTGGCACTTTACTCATCATATTATGCAGGTAACGCGCGCCGCCGCTGATGCTTTGTTCGGCATCAGTACGGTCGGTAATGCCCAGGCTTTGCGCGGTATTTTTGGTTAACATCATCATGCCGCGCACGCCAGTCGGAGAAGTCGCCTGCGCGTCCCAGTGCGATTCCTGATAAGCTATCGCTGCCAGCAAACGCCAGTCAATTTCCTCGGCGTATTTCTCAAATAGCGGTTTTAACTGTGGCAGAACAGCATCAACGGCGCGTAAAAACGTGCGCGTATCGACATAATCAAAATCATTGCCATGCCCGAGATATTTCTCTTCAATACGCGCCAGTGTGCCGTCCTCATTCATTTCATTGAAGAAATCGAGCAGGGCAGCAGAAAGCGTATTATCGTTATCTAATTGACTAAACCAAGTCACGGGTTGTTCATCGGTAATATCCAGCGCCACGGCGAGTTCCGGGTGAACGCGCTGGAACAAGCTGATAGCGACAGAATCGGCAATGGTGTAATCCAGCTTACCTTCGATAACATCTTCCATTAACTCCGCAGACCCTTTTCTGTCGTCCACTTTCCAGCCTAATTCCGGGAACTTAGTCTCTTTCAGTTTTTGCAGATCATTAATGACAACATGCCCAGGTGCGACGGCCAACTTTTCCGCCGTCAGATTACCCAGCGTACGTGGTCGATACTGACCCACTTTATAGACCAGTTGTTGTGAAACGGAATAATAGGTTGGGCCGGGTTGATAATTTTTAACCCTTTCGCTGTTATAGACCAGCCCTGCAGCCAGCAGATCGGCATCACCGTTATCGAGATCGTCAAATAACTGGCTGATGTTCTGCCGCACGGTGACTTTCAGTTTAACGCCAAGATAGTCAGCAAACTGTTTGGCCAGTTCATAATCCAGCCCGAAGGGTTTGCCGTTGATTTCGTTCCAGGTGAGAGGTGTGTGAATAGTACTCACGCGCAACTCTCCCCGCGCTTGTATGGCGGCGATACGGTTGTCGGCTTTACCAAACCAGGGAATGGATGGCCAGAGAGCGACCGCGAGAAGCAGTGCCAGAATACCGATGAACAGATAATTAATCTTTAATTTTTTCAATTAGTTAATTCTCTGCGTCGTGCTTTTCCCTGCCTGAAAAATCGTAATAATGTAGAAAGGTTTCATCATAAATGAGCGGCATTTTGCGTAAACCCGCGCCAGTTGGCAACTTATTACAGATATTGGCGGCACGCGTTGCTAATCCACGGCGGCGATTTTATTTCCACGCAAACGGTTTCGTCAGCACGCCAGATTCTTTATAATGACGCCCGTTTCCCCCCTTTGGGTACACCGAAAGCTTAGAAGACGAGAGACTTATGATGGAAATTCTGCGTGGTTCGCCTGCACTGTCGGCATTCCGAATCAATAAACTGCTGGCACGTTTTCAGGCTGCCAGGCTCCAGGTTCACAACATTTACGCCGAGTATGTCCATTTTGCTGACCTCAATGCACCGTTAAACGATGATGAGCACGCGCAACTTGAACGCCTGCTGAAATATGGCCCGGCACTCGCCAGCCATGCCCCGCAAGGCAAACTACTGCTGGTGACCCCGCGTCCTGGCACCATCTCTCCCTGGTCTTCGAAAGCGACCGATATTGCCCATAACTGCGGGCTGCAACAGGTAAACCGTCTTGAACGTGGCGTTGCTTACTATGTTGAAGCCGGTACGCTGACTCACGAACAATGGCAGCAGATTACCGCTGAACTACACGACCGCATGATGGAAACGGTCTTTTTTGCGTTAGATGATGCAAAGCAGTTGTTTGCTCATCATCAACCGGCTCCGGTTACCAGCGTTGATTTGCTGGGACAGGGTCGTCAGGCCCTGATCGACGCTAACCTGCGTCTTGGCCTGGCATTGGCAGAAGATGAGATTGACTATCTGCAAGACGCTTTCACAAAGCTTGGTCGTAACCCGAACGACATCGAGCTTTATATGTTCGCCCAGGCGAACTCTGAGCACTGCCGTCACAAGATTTTTAACGCCGACTGGATTATCGACGGTGAACAACAGCCAAAATCGCTGTTCAAGATGATTAAAAACACCTTCGAAACCACACCAGATCACGTTCTCTCTGCATATAAAGATAACGCTGCCGTGATGGAAGGTTCCGAAGTAGGCCGCTATTTTGCCGACCATGAAACGGGGCGTTACGATTATCATCAGGAACCGGCTCACATCCTGATGAAAGTGGAAACCCACAACCACCCGACGGCAATTTCTCCGTGGCCGGGTGCGGCGACCGGTTCCGGTGGTGAAATCCGTGATGAAGGCGCAACCGGACGCGGCGCGAAGCCGAAAGCCGGCCTGGTTGGATTCTCCGTTTCCAACCTGCGTATTCCAGGCTTTGAACAGCCGTGGGAAGAAGATTTTGGTAAACCGGAACGTATTGTTACCGCACTGGACATTATGACCGAAGGCCCGCTGGGCGGCGCGGCGTTTAACAACGAATTTGGCCGTCCGGCACTGAACGGCTACTTCCGTACTTATGAAGAAAAAGTGAACAGCCACAATGGCGAAGAGCTGCGTGGTTATCACAAGCCGATCATGCTGGCGGGCGGGATCGGCAACATCCGCGCCGATCATGTGCAGAAAGGCGAGATCAACGTTGGAGCTAAGCTCGTCGTCCTCGGTGGTCCGGCAATGAACATCGGTCTTGGCGGCGGAGCGGCGTCTTCTATGGCTTCCGGTCAGTCTGATGCCGACCTCGATTTCGCTTCTGTACAGCGCGACAACCCCGAAATGGAACGTCGTTGCCAGGAAGTGATCGACCGCTGCTGGCAGTTGGGCGATGCAAACCCAATCCTGTTTATCCATGACGTTGGTGCAGGTGGTCTTTCTAACGCTATGCCGGAACTGGTGAGTGACGGCGGGCGTGGCGGTAAATTCGAATTGCGCGATATTCTTAGCGACGAACCGGGGATGAGTCCGCTGGAAATCTGGTGTAACGAATCCCAGGAACGCTACGTGCTGGCTGTTGCCGCCGATCAGTTGCCGTTGTTTGACGAACTGTGTAAGCGTGAACGCGCGCCATATGCGGTGATTGGTGAAGCAACCGAAGAACTGCATCTTTCTCTGCACGATAGTCATTTTGATAATCAGCCGATCGATCTGCCGCTGGACGTGTTGCTTGGTAAAACGCCGAAGATGACCCGCGATGTACAAACGCTGAAAGCGAAAGGCG
This sequence comes from Escherichia sp. 20412-1, assembly GCF_003027595.1. Taxonomy (NCBI): domain Bacteria; kingdom Pseudomonadati; phylum Pseudomonadota; class Gammaproteobacteria; order Enterobacterales; family Enterobacteriaceae; genus Escherichia; species Escherichia sp. 20412-1. Next base: position 31,061 of record NZ_PYQM01000006.1, read on the forward strand.
ACGCGCTGGTTCGTGAAGGGATTACTATTGCTGACGCGGTGAAACGCGTGCTGCATCTGCCGACCGTGGCAGAGAAAACCTTCCTCGTTACCATTGGCGACCGTAGCGTAACCGGCATGGTGGCGCGCGATCAGATGATCGGTCCGTGGCAAGTACCGGTAGCTAACTGTGCGGTTACTACCGCCAGCCTCGACAGCTACTACGGTGAAGCAATGGCAATTGGTGAACGTGCGCCGGTTGCGCTGCTGGATTTTGCCGCCTCTGCTCGTCTGGCGGTCGGTGAAGCGTTAACCAACATTGCTGCTACGCAGATTGGCGATATTAAACGCATCAAACTTTCCGCCAACTGGATGGCGGCGGCAGGTCACCCTGGTGAAGATGCGGGCCTGTATGAAGCAGTGAAAGCGGTGGGCGAAGAACTTTGTCCGGCGCTCGGCCTGACGATCCCGGTCGGTAAAGACTCTATGTCGATGAAAACCCGCTGGCAGGAAGGTAATGAAGAGCGCGAAATGACCTCCCCGCTGTCGCTGGTAATCTCTGCATTTGCCCGTGTGGAAGATGTGCGTCACACCATTACGCCGCAGCTTTCTACCGAAGATAACGCACTGCTGCTGATTGACCTCGGCAAAGGCAATAACGCGCTGGGCGCAACGGCGCTGGCGCAGGTATATCGTCAGCTTGGCGATATACCGGCAGATGTGCGCGATGTTGCTCAACTGAAAGGTTTCTACGACGCCATTCAGGCGCTGGTCGCCCAACGTAAGCTGCTCGCCTACCACGATCGTTCTGACGGTGGCCTGTTGGTGACGCTGGCGGAAATGGCGTTTGCCGGTCATTGCGGCATTGAAGCAGATATCGCAACTCTGGGTGAAGATCGCCTGGCCGCGTTGTTTAACGAAGAGCTGGGGGCGGTGATTCAGGTACGCGCTGCAGACCGTGAAGCCGTAGAAGGCGTACTGGCACAGCACGGACTTGCTGATTGTGTCCATTATGTCGGTCAGGCTGTTTCTGGTGACCGTTTTGTGATTACGGCCAACGGGCAGGCTGTATTCAGCGAAAGTCGCACCACGTTGCGTGTCTGGTGGGCAGAAACCACCTGGCAGATGCAGCGTCTGCGTGACAATCCGGAGTGTGCCGATCAGGAACACCAGGCGAAATCTAACGATGCCGATCCGGGTCTGAATGTGAAATTGTCGTTCGATATCAACGAAGATGTGGCGGCACCGTTTATTGCCACTGGCGCGCGCCCGAAAGTTGCTGTGCTGCGTGAGCAGGGTGTGAACTCGCATGTTGAAATGGCGGCAGCGTTCCACCGTGCGGGCTTCGATGCTATCGACGTGCATATGAGCGACCTGCTGGCTGGACGCACTGGCCTGGAGGATTTCCACGCCCTGGTCGCGTGCGGTGGTTTCTCCTACGGTGACGTGCTGGGCGCAGGTGAAGGTTGGGCGAAGTCTATCCTGTTCAACGACCGTGTGCGCGATGAGTTTGCAACCTTCTTCCATCGTCCGCAAACGCTGGCGCTGGGGGTATGTAACGGTTGCCAGATGATGTCTAATCTGCGTGAATTGATCCCTGGTAGCGACCTGTGGCCACGTTTTGTGCGTAACACCTCCGATCGCTTTGAAGCGCGTTTCAGTCTGGTTGAAGTGACCCAAAGCCCGTCACTGCTGTTGCAGGGGATGGTGGGTTCACAGATGCCGATAGCTGTTTCTCACGGTGAAGGGCGCGTGGAAGTGCGTGACGCTGCGCATCTGGCGGCACTGGAAAGCAAAGGGCTGGTGGCGCTGCGCTATGTTGATAACTTTGGTAAAGTCACTGAAACTTACCCGGCTAACCCGAACGGTTCCCCGAACGGCATTACGGCGGTCACGACTGAAAGCGGTCGTGTCACCATCATGATGCCGCACCCGGAACGTGTTTTCCGCACTGTCAGCAACTCCTGGCACCCGGAAAACTGGGGTGAGGATAGCCCGTGGATGCGTATTTTCCGCAATGCGCGTAAGCAGTTGGGGTAAGACTGCGGGTATTTTACGCAACGCATTGGTTTTACAGGCCGGATAAGGCGTTTACGCCGCATCCGGCATTAAACACCAACCACTATCATATGCTCCCAACTCCGGGAGCTTTTTTGTGTCTGTAAATCACGACAATGGGTGGTTTACCGTGTCGCTCATTGGCGACATTTAACCTATTGATTTTATTTAAGACTAATAATTTTATCTTTGACCGTCTCTTTTAGGCGACACAACGGCTGATTTATAGTCAAATCGTGAAGCACTCATAAACCTATCAAAACAACGTACAATCAGTACGTTATCAAACTATTTTGTTTATTGGCACAGTTAATGCATAATAGTAACCAGTGGCTCATTCACCCACTTATGTCAGCCCCTTCGGGACGTGCTACATAAAAACCGAATGACGCACAACAAGGTGCCTGCCGTCCAACTTCTGATATCAGCGTAGCTATATCAACCATCGGGCGAAACGTCGAGTTAGGCACCGCCTTATTCCACAACAAAGCCGGGTAATTCCCGGCTTTGTTGTATCTGAACAGCCCCTCGGTTAGCATCACGTTATTCGCGTCTGACGAGAGTAATGCCTTGAAACGCTGGCCCGTTTTTCCCCATTCATTACGACAACTGGTAACGCTGGCATTCCTGCTGATCCTGCTGCCCTTGTTAGTGTTGGCATGGCAAGCCTGGCAAAGCCTGAATGTACTTAGCGATCAGGCGGCGCTGGTCAACCGCACGACGCTTATCGATGCCCGGCGCAGTGAAGCGATGACCAACGCGGCGCTGGAGATGGAGCGTAGCTACCGTCAGTATTGCGTGTTGGACGATCCCACCCTGGCGAAGGTCTACCAAAGCCAGCGCAAGCGTTACAGCGAAATGCTCGACGCCCACGCAGGCGTGCTGCCGGACGATAAACTCTACCAGGCATTGCGTCAGGATTTGAACAATCTCGCCCAACTTCAGTGCAACAACAGCGGCCCCGATGCCGCCGCTGCTGCGCGTCTGGAAGCCTTCGCCAACGCGAATACTGAAATGGTACAGGCCACGCGCACCGTGGTGTTCTCTCGTGGGCAGCAACTGCAACGAGAAATTGCCGAACGTGGGCAATATTTCGGCTGGCAATCGCTGGTACTGTTTTTGGTAAGCCTGGTAATGGTGCTGCTTTTCACACGGATGATTATCGGTCCGGTAAAAAATATTGAACGGATGATCAACCGATTGGGGGAAGGGCGTTCTCTGGGGAATAGCGTTTCGTTCAGCGGCCCTCGTGAATTACGTTCGGTCGGGCAACGAATTATCTGGTTAAGCGAGCGCCTGTCATGGCTGGAATCTCAACGCCATCAGTTTTTAAGACATCTATCTCATGAATTAAAAACGCCGCTGGCGAGTATGCGCGAAGGTACTGAATTACTTGCTGATCAGGTTGTTGGGCCGCTCACGGCAGAGCAGAAAGAGGTGGTGAGCATTCTCGATAACAGCAGTCGCAATCTGCAAAAGCTGATCGAACAACTGCTTGATTACAACCGTAAACAGGCGGACGGCGCGGTGGCACTGGAGAACGTCGAGCTTGCACCACTGGTGGAGATGGTAGTTTCCGCTCACAGCTTGCCTGCACGGGCTAAAATGATGCATACCGACGTCGATCTGCAGGCAACAGTTTGCCAGGCAGAGCCAATGTTGTTGATGAGCGTGCTGGATAATCTTTACTCCAATGCGGTGCACTACGGGGCTGAATCCGGTAACATTTGCCTTCACAGCAGCTTACATGGCGCGCGGGTTTACATTGATGTCATCAATACAGGTATGCCCATTCCGCAAGAGGAACGCGCCATGATCTTCGAACCCTTTTTTCAGGGAAGCCACCAGCGAAAAGGGGCGGTGAAGGGCAGCGGTCTGGGATTAAGCATTGCCAGGGATTGTATTCGCCGTATGCAAGGGGAACTGTATCTGGTCGATGAGAGCGGGCAAGACGTTTGTTTCCGTATTGAATTGCCTGCGTCAAAAAACACGAAATAATGCTAAGAGCCTATCCCATTAGGCTATTTTATTTGCCAGTTTGGCCCCGGGCAGTGCTCGAAATCCTCACGTACTACGTGTACGCTCCGGTTTCTCCGCGCTGTCCATGTCCAAACTTCCTGCAACAATTACGCCCACTGGGAAAGGCTCTAAGTCTGGTGAATATGCGACACATTTTTCAACAAATTTTGCCCCGGCGGCTATGGCTGGCGGGGTTGCCTTGTCTGGCATTGCTGGGCTGTGTGCAGAGTTACAATAAACCAGCTCTTAATACGCCAGCAGAAGAAAAAATTCCGGTTTATCAACTGGCTGATTATCTTCCTACTGAATGTAGTGACATCTGGGCGCTGCAAGGGAAATCAACCGAAACTAACCCGCTTTACTGGCTACGGGCGATGGATTGTGCCAACCGCTTAATGCCAGCGCAATCGCGTCAGGAAGCCCGCAAGTATGGCGACGGTAGCTGGCAAAATACCTTTAAACAGGGAATTTTGCTGGCCGACGCTAAAATTACGCCTTTTGAACGCCGCCAGTTAGTTGCGCGCATTGACGCGTTAAGTACCGAGATCCCGGCGCAGGTTCGCCCGCTGTATCAGCTCTGGCGCGATGGTCAGGCGTTACAATTGCAACTGGCGGAAGAGCGTCAACGCTACAGTAAACTCCAGCAGTCCAGCGATAGCGAGCTGGATGCTTTGCGCCAGCAACATCACGTTCTACAGCAGCAACTGGAGCTTACCACCCGTAAACTGGAAAATCTGACCGATATTGAACGTCAGCTCTCGACCCGTAAACCTGCCGGAAATTTCGCGCCGGACGCGACGCACGAGAGTGAAAAGCCCGCGCCATCTACCAATGAGGTCACCCCTGATGAGCCATAAACCTGCGCATTTATTATTGGTCGATGATGATCCCGGATTGTTGAAATTACTTGGTCTGCGCCTGACCAGCGAAGGCTACAGCGTGGTCACGGCGGAAAGTGGCGCTGAAGGGTTGCGGGTACTGAATCGCGAAAAAATAGATTTAGTCATCAGCGACCTGCGGATGGATGAAATGGACGGTATGCAACTGTTTGCCGAAATCCAGAAAGTGCAGCCGGGGATGCCGGTTATCATCCTCACCGCGCATGGTTCCATTCCCGATGCCGTTTCCGCGACACAGCAAGGCGTGTTTAGTTTCCTCACCAAACCCGTCGATAAAGACGCGTTGTATCAGGCAATTGACGATGCGCTGGAGCAATCCGCGCCAGCCACCGACGGACGCTGGAGCGAGGCTATTGTCACCCGCAGTCCGCTGATGCTGCGTTTGCTGGAACAGGCGAGGCTGGTAGCGCAGTCTGACGTTAGTGTGCTGATTAACGGCCAGAGCGGCACGGGGAAAGAGATTTTCGCCCAGGCGATCCACAACGCCAGCCCACGCAACAACAAACCGTTTATTGCCATTAACTGTGGCGCATTGCCTGAACAGTTGCTGGAGTCAGAACTGTTTGGTCATGCACGCGGCGCGTTTACTGGTGCCGTCAGCAATCGCGAAGGTTTATTCCAGGCGGCGGAAGGCGGTACGCTGTTTCTCGATGAGATTGGCGATATGCCCGCGCCGTTACAGGTAAAATTGCTGCGCGTGTTGCAGGAGCGCAAAGTCCGTCCGCTGGGCAGCAACCGCGATATTGATATCGACGTGCGGATTATTTCCGCCACTCATCGCGACCTGCCAAAAGCGATGGCGCGAGGTGAGTTCCGCGAAGATCTCTATTACCGCCTCAATGTTGTTAGTCTGAAGATCCCCGCACTGGCGGAGCGCACGGAAGATATTCCGTTGTTAGCAAACCATTTATTGCGTCAGGCGGCAGAGCGACATAAACCGTTTGTCCGTGCGTTCTCCACCGATGCGATGAAGCGCCTGATGACCGCCACCTGGCCGGGCAATGTGCGCCAGTTGGTGAATGTGATTGAACAGTGCGTGGCGCTGACGTCATCTCCGGTGATTAGTGATGCGCTGGTGGAGCAGGCGCTGGAAGGAGAAAACACGGCGCTACCTACCTTTGTTGAGGCGCGTAATCAGTTTGAACTCAACTACTTGCGCAAGCTGCTGCAAATCACCAAAGGCAATGTCACCCACGCGGCGAGAATGGCGGGGCGCAACCGGACAGAATTTTATAAACTGCTTTCCCGACACGAACTGGATGCAAACGATTTCAAGGAATGAATTGGCGTAATGTGTTACGTTTAGCAGATCAAAAGACAGGCGACCTTTTCAAGGAATAGCATGAAAAAGATTGATGCGATTATTAAACCCTTCAAGCTGGACGATGTCCGCGAAGCACTGGCTGAAGTCGGCATTACCGGTATGACGGTAACCGAAGTGAAAGGTTTTGGCCGCCAGAAAGGCCATACCGAGCTGTATCGCGGCGCGGAGTATATGGTGGATTTTCTGCCGAAGGTGAAAATTGAGATCGTCGTACCCGACGACATTGTGGATACCTGTGTAGACACCATTATTCGCACAGCGCAAACCGGTAAAATTGGTGACGGTAAAATCTTCGTCTTTGACGTGGCACGGGTCATTCGTATCCGTACCGGTGAAGAGGACGACGCGGCAATTTAAACCGCGTCGGGGTTGCCGGATGTCTCCATCCGGCAATATCAAATCACAGCACCTTATGTGGGCCAAAGCATTCGTAATGAATGTTTTCCTGCTTCACGCCCAGATCCACTAACTGTTTTGCGGCAAACTGCATGAAGCCAACCGGGCCGCAGAGATAGAACTGCATTGCCGGATTGCTGAACGCACCTTCGAGTTTGCTCAGATCCATCAGACCTTCGCTATCAAACTGACCTTTCGCGCGATCGGCTTCACTCGGCTGACGATACCAGGTATGCGCGGTAAAGCGCGGCAGCGATTGCCCCAGTTCCTTAACTTCATCGGCAAAGGCGTGAACATCGCCATTTTCTGCAGCATGGAACCAGTTCACCTGGGCGCTATGGCCTGTTTTTGCCAACGTGTCGAGCATCGCCAGCATTGGCGTCTGACCGACACCCGCAGAGATTAAGGTCACTGGCGTGTCATTCGCTACATCCATAAAGAAATCACCAGCCGGAGCCACCAGCTTAACGACATCGCCAACGTTAGCGTGATTGTGCAGCCAGTTGGATACCTGTCCGCCATCTTCGCGTTTCACTGCAATACGATAGCCTTTGCCATCCGGTTTACGGGTCAAAGAGTACTGACGAATTTCCTGATGCGGGAAACCTTCCGGCTTCAGCCAAATGCCGAGATATTGTCCCGGACGGTATTCTGCCACTGCGCCACCGTCGACCGGTTCCAGTTCGAAACTGGTGATCAATGCGCTGCGTGGTGTTTTAGCCACAATGCGGAAATCGCGCGTACCTTCCCAGCCACCGGCTTTGCTGGCGTTTTCGTTATAAATTTCTGCTTCGCGATTGATAAACACATTTGCCAGTACGCCATACGCTTTGCCCCATGCGTCCAGCACTTCCTGACCCGGGCTGAACATTTCGTCGAGGGTGGCCAGCAGGTGTTCGCCTACGATGTTGTACTGCTCTGGTTTGATCTGGAAGCTGGTGTGTTTCTGCGCGATTTTCTCCACTGCTGGCAGCAGCGCAGGCAGGTTTTCAATATTACTGGCGTAGGCGGCAATGGCGTTAAACAGGGCTTCACGTTGATCGCCATTACGCTGGTTACTCATATTGAAAATGTCTTTGAGTTCTGGGTTATGAGTAAACATACGGTCGTAGAAATGGGCGGTTAATTTCGGCCCTGTTTCCACCAGCAAAGGGATAGTGGCTTTTACTGTAGCGATGGTTTGAGCGTCAAGCATAGAGTCTTCCTTTTTTTTGCATCTTAATTGATGTATCTCAAATGCATCTTATAAAAAATAACCCTGTCCTGTAAATGGTTCCTTGGTGTTTTTCATTAGGAATGTGATGAAGTGAAAAATTTGCATCACAAACCTGAAAAGAAATCCGTTTCCGGGAGTAAGTCCTTTATTCACCAAAGCCTTGACGTGCTTGAAGGTAATCGTTTGCGTAAATTCCTTTGTCAAGACCTGTTATCGCAGAATGATTCGGTTATACTGTTCGCCGTTGTCCATCAGGACCGCCAAAATTAGGCGAAAAAATTTTATTGTTAGCTGAGTCAGGAGATGCGGATGTTAAAGCGTGAAATGAACATTGCCGATTATGATGCCGAACTGTGGCAGGCTATGGAGCAGGAAAAAGTACGTCAGGAAGAGCACATCGAACTGATCGCCTCCGAAAACTACACCAGCCCGCGCGTAATGCAAGCACAGGGCTCTCAGCTAACCAACAAATATGCTGAAGGTTATCCGGGTAAACGTTACTACGGCGGTTGCGAGTATGTTGATATCGTCGAACAACTGGCGATCGATCGCGCGAAAGAGCTGTTCGGCGCTGACTACGCTAACGTTCAGCCGCACTCCGGTTCCCAGGCTAACTTTGCGGTCTACACCGCGCTGCTGGAACCAGGCGATACCGTTCTGGGTATGAACCTGGCACACGGCGGTCACCTGACTCACGGTTCTCCGGTTAACTTCTCCGGTAAACTGTACAACATCGTTCCTTACGGTATCGATGCAACAGGTCATATCGACTACGCAGATCTGGAAAAACAAGCGAAAGAACACAAACCGAAAATGATCATCGGCGGCTTCTCAGCATATTCCGGCGTGGTTGACTGGGCGAAAATGCGTGAAATCGCTGACAGCATCGGTGCTTACTTGTTCGTTGATATGGCGCACGTTGCGGGCCTGGTTGCTGCTGGCGTCTATCCGAACCCGGTTCCTCATGCTCACGTTGTCACTACTACCACTCACAAAACCCTGGCGGGTCCGCGCGGCGGCCTGATCCTGGCGAAAGGTGGTAGCGAAGAGCTGTACAAAAAACTGAACTCTGCAGTCTTTCCGGGTGGGCAGGGCGGTCCGCTGATGCACGTAATCGCCGGTAAAGCAGTAGCGCTGAAAGAAGCGATGGAGCCGGAGTTCAAAACTTACCAGCAGCAGGTCGCGAAAAACGCCAAAGCGATGGTAGAAGTGTTCCTCGAGCGCGGCTACAAAGTGGTTTCCGGCGGTACTGATAACCACCTGTTCCTGGTTGATCTGGTTGATAAAAACCTGACCGGTAAAGAAGCTGACGCCGCTCTGGGCCGTGCTAACATCACCGTGAACAAAAACAGCGTACCGAACGATCCGAAGAGCCCGTTTGTGACCTCCGGTATTCGTGTGGGTACTCCGGCGATTACCCGTCGCGGCTTTAAAGAAGCAGAAGCGAAAGAACTGGCTGGCTGGATGTGTGACGTGCTGGACAGCATCAATGATGAAGCGGTTATCGAGCGCATCAAAGGTAAAGTTCTCGACATCTGCGCTCGCTACCCGGTTTACGCATAAGCGAAACGGTGGTTTGCTGACAATGTGCTCGTTGTTCATGCCGGATGCGGCATGAACGCCTTATCCGGCCTACAAAACTTTGCAAATTCAATATATTGCAATATCCGTGTAGGCCTGATAAGCGTAGCGCATCAGGCAATCTTACGTTTGTGATCATCGCGAGGCTTCCTTCGGGAAGCCTTGTTACGTTATCGCGGCATTAAATTTGCCGTAACTGCGCTTCAACATACAAATAGCCAATCCCCAGCACCTGTTGCGCGCGGCTTAATTGCCCGAAGCCAATTTGCGTCGCTTTCACGCCAGGCCCTTCATCGCGGTCGAACGGATTAAACCCTGTCTGGCGAATAATGGTATTAAGCCAGTTCTCGCCAAAGGCGCAACTACGACCATACAGCCAAATCTGATTAATATTGAGGATGTTGAGGAAGTTATACAGACTTAAACCAATGGCGTTAGCACTGCGGTCAACCCAACTGGTGACCCACGGTTCTCCACTTTGCCAGGCAGCGATTAATTGCGCGGTAGTCAGTTTTTCGGGATCAAGTTGAGTATTGTCCGGCTGTGATTTTAGCCATACCCGCGCCTGCTTTTTTAATGCGCTTAACGAGGCGACGGTTTCCAGGCAGCCGTAACGTCCACAATCGCAGGCGACGCCATCGGGGTTAACGATGGTGTGACCAATCTGTCCGCTGCCATACAAACTGCCGCGATAAATTTGCTCGTTAATCACGAACGACGAGCCAATGCCGTAATCAACGTTGATCACGCAGAAATCACGCCCCTGCGAATTTTTTTGCCATTTCTCCGCCAGCGCCAGCATCACGCAGTCATTATCGACCATTACCCGAATGCCGAGCTTTTCTTCCAGCAGATATTTCACCTCAACCGGCGCTGTCCACGGCGCTTGCGGCATGGTTTGCGATACGCCGGTGACCGGATCAACCTGGCCGTGAATTGCCAGCGCCAGATTGATAGTGCGCTCTGGCCACAGTTTGCGATGGCGATGCCAGCATTTTTCGATCTCCGCCAATAGCGCCTGCGGTGTCGGAGCGTCAATCTGAAAGCGTTCAAATTCACCTTTCGGACTTAAACAGGCATTAGCGACCTGACACTCAATGCTGGTGGGCGTAACGTTCAGACACAGCGTCCAGGCACCCTCCGGTGCAATGAGCCATGTGCCGCTGCTATGCCCGCGCGTCTGGCTTTCATCGTCGATATTCACCACCCGCTTTTCGTTTTCCAGCTCCTGCAAAATATTACTGACTGCCGGAATCGAAATTTGCGCCAGTCGGGCCAGCGTCGATTTATTGGCACGTTTTTGCCGGTACAGCAGCTCCAGAATCACGCATTTGTTATGGTGGCGGATCTGTTGATTGTTAATGCAGGCTCTCATCTTCACTAAACCTTGTTTAGTTAATTGCGTGATTATTCCGCGAAAACATTGCCAGATTGTTCAATACACTGCCACAAATCTTTTAATTCAGTATGTCTTGTTAATATTGAGGGCACCATGACTCCAGTAAAAGTGTGGCAAGAGCGCGTTGAGATCCCGACCTATGAAACCGGGCCGCAGGATATACATCCCATGTTTCTGGAAAATCGCGTTTATCAGGGATCGTCCGGCGCGGTTTATCCCTATGGCGTGACGGATACGCTGAGCGAGCAGAAAACCCTGAAATCGTGGCAGGCGGTATGGCTGGAAAACGACTACATCAAAGTGATGATCCTGCCGGAACTGGGCGGTCGTGTGCATCGCGCGTGGGATAAAGTAAAACAGCGCGATTTTGTCTATCACAATGAGGTGATAAAACCGGCGCTGGTAGGGCTGCTGGGGCCGTGGATCTCTGGCGGGATTGAGTTTAACTGGCCGCAACACCATCGCCCGACCACCTTTATGCCCGTTGATTTCGCCATCGAAGCACATGAAGATGGCGCACAGACTGTATGGGTTGGCGAAACGGAGCCGATGCACGGTTTACAGGTGATGACCGGTTTCACGCTGCGCCCTGACCGTGCCGCACTGGAAATCGCCAGCCGCGTCTATAACGGCAATGCTACGCCGCGTCATTTTTTGTGGTGGGCCAATCCGGCGGTGAAAGGTGGTGAAGGGCATCAGAGTGTTTTCCCACCGGATGTGACTGCGGTATTCGATCATGGCAAACGGGCCGTTTCAGCTTTCCCCATTGCCACCGGAACCTATTACAAAGTGGACTACTCCGCCGGAGTGGACATTTCTCGTTATAAAAATGTACCCGTTCCAACATCATATATGGCCGAAAAATCACAGTACGATTTTGTTGGCGCGTGGTGTCACGATGAAGATGGCGGTTTGCTTCACGTTGCCAACCACCATATTGCACCAGGTAAAAAACAGTGGAGCTGGGGACACAGTGAATTTGGTCAGGCGTGGGATAAGAGCCTGACCGACAATAACGGCCCGTATATCGAACTGATGACTGGCATTTTTGCTGACAACCAGCCCGATTTTACCTGGCTTGATGCTTACGAAGAGAAGCGTTTCGAGCAGTATTTCCTGCCTTATCATTCTCTGGGCATGGTGCAAAACGCCTCCCGCGACGCGGTGATTAAATTAGAGCGTAGCGAGCGGGGGATTGAGTGGGGGCTGTATGCCATCTCCCCGTTGAGTGGATATCGTCTGGCGATCCGCGAAATCGGCAAATGCAACGTGTTACTTGACGATGCCGTAGCCCTGACACCAGCGACCGCCATCCAGGGCGTGTTACGCGGTATTGATCCGGGCAGATTGACTATCGAACTTTCCGATGCTGACGGCAATATTGTACTGAGTTATCAGGAACATCAGCCGCAAGAACTACCGTTGCCGGACGTTGCTAAAGCGCCACTGGCAGCACAAGACATTACCAGTACAGATGAAGCCTGGTTTGTCGGTCAGCATCTGGAGCAATACCATCACGCCAGCCGTTCGCCGTTCGATTACTACCTGCGCGGCGTGGCGTTGGATCCGCTCGATTATCGCTGCAACCTGGCGCTGGCGATGCTGGAATATAACCGCGCAGATTTCCCGCAAGCGGTGGCATATGCCAGTCAGGCGCTAAAACGCGCACATGCGCTGAATAAAAACCCGCAGTGCGGACAGGCAAGTTTGATTCGCGCCAGTGCTTACGAACGTCAGGGGCAATATCAACAAGCCGAAGAGGATTTCTGGCGTGCAGTCTGGAGCGGCAACAGTAAAGCGGGCGGCTATTACGGTCTGGCACGACTGGCGGCGCGTAATGGCAACTTCGAGGCAGGGCTGGATTTTTGCCAACAAAGCCTGCGCGCCTGCCCAACTAATCAGGAAGTGCTTTGCCTGCATAATCTGCTGCTGGTATTAAGCGGCCGTCAGGATAATGCGCGTTTACAGCGCGAGAAACTGCTGCGCGATTATCCGCTGAACGCCACCCTGTGGTGGTTGAACTGGTTCGATGGTCGTTCTGAATCTGCCTTCACGCAGTGGCGAGGTCTGTGTCAGGGGCGCGACGTGAACGCCCTGATGACTGCCGGGCAGTTGATTAACTGGGGAATGCCCGCCCTGGCGGCAGAGATGCTGAACGCACTGGACTGCCAACGCACGTTGCCGCTTTATCTGCAAGCGAGCTTATTGCCGAAAGCTGATCGTGGCGAACTGGTGACAAAAGCCATTGATGTCTTTCCGCAGTTTGTCCGTTTCCCGAATACGCTGGAGGAAGTGGCGGCACTGGAGAGCATTGAAGAGTGTTGGTTCGCCCGTCATTTACTGGCCTGCTTCTACTACAACAAGCGTTGCTACGACAAAGCCATTGCCTTATGGCAGCGTTGCGTAGAGATGTCGCCGGAGTTTGCCGACGGCTGGCGCGGGTTGGCGATCCATGCGTGGAATAAGCAGCACGATGATGAACTGGCCGCACGTTATCTTGATAATGCTTATCAGCTTGCGCCACAGGATGCACGTCTGCTTTTCGAACGCGATTTGCTGGATAAGTTAACCGGATCTTCGCCGGAGAAACGACTGGCGCGTCTGGAAAATAATCTGGAAATTGCCCTGAAACGCGACGACATGACCGCAGAACTGCTCAATTTGTGGCATCTCACCGGTCAGGCAGACAAAGCGGCGGACATTCTCGCCACGCGCAAATTCCATCCGTGGGAAGGCGGGGAAGGGAAAGTTACCTGCCAGTTTATCCTCAACCAGTTGTTACGCGCCTGGCAACACCTTGATGCCAGACAGCCGCAGCAGGCAAGCGAACTGCTTCATGCCGCGTTGCATTATCCGGAGAATTTAAGCGAAGGTCGTTTACCTGGGCAGACTGATAACGACATCTGGTTCTGGCAGGCAGTATGCGCGAAAACGCAGGGCGATGAAGCTGAGGCGACGCGCTGCTTACGAATGGCGGCGACCGGCGATCGCACCATTAACATCCACAGTTATTACAACGATCAGCCGGTCGATTATCTCTTCTGGCAAGGGATGGCACTGCGATTGCTGGGCGAACAACAAACGGCACAGCAACTGTTCAGTGAAATGAAACAGTGGGCGCAACAGATGGCGAAAACCAGTATCGAAGCGGATTTCTTTGCTGTTTCACAACCGGACTTGTTGTCGCTGTATGGCGATTTACAACAGCAGCATAAAGAAAAATGCCTGATGGTGTCGATGCTGGCGGCTGCGGGATTAGGGGAGATTGCGCAATATGAATCTGTGCGCGCTGAACTGACGGCGATTAATCCGGCCTGGCCGAAAGCGGCATTATTCACCACCGTGATGCCTTTTATTTTTAACTACGTTCACTAAACCCTATTAACTGTAATATTTGAGCGGCATGCGCTGCCGCTCATCACTAAATAATTAAAATAAGCCGTTGTAAATAAAAACCCTACAGGAGGCACTATGCCTGAAAAAATGAGAGCAACCCGTAATATAATTTTAATAGCTACGCTTTTGGGTAGCGCACTATTCGCCAGGGCTGCGGAAAAAGAAATGACCATTGGCGCAATATATCTTGATACTCAGGGATATTACGCCGGTGTACGTCAGGGTGTTCAGGATGCGGCAAAAGATTCCTCAGTACAGGTACAGTTAATAGAAACCAACGCACAGGGGGATATTTCAAAAGAAAGTACTTTTGTTGATACCCTCGTGGCGCGTAATGTTGATGCCATTATTTTGTCGGCAGTGTCTGAAAATGGCAGTAGCCGCACCGTCCGACGCGCCAGTGAGGCGGGTATTCCAGTGATTTGCTACAACACCTGTATTAATCAGAAAGGGGTCGATAAATATGTCTCGGCGTATCTGGTGGGCGATCCTCTGGAATTCGGTAAAAAACTGGGTAATGCCGCCGCCGATTATTTTATTGCCAACAAAATTGAACAACCAAAAATTGCCGTCATAAATTGCGAAGCTTTTGAAGTTTGTGTGCAGCGGCGTAAAGGGTTTGAAGAAGTATTAAAAGCCCGTGTTCCCGGAGCGCAAATTGTCGCGAATCAGGAAGGTACTGTTTTAGATAAAGCGATTTCTGTCGGTGAAAAACTGATTATCTCCACGCCGGATCTCAACGCCATTATGGGGGAATCGGGCGGCGCGACACTCGGCGCAGTTAAAGCAGTACGTAATCAAAATCAGGCCGGGAAAATTGCCGTCTTTGGTTCAGATATGACGACTGAAATTGCCCAGGAACTGGAAAACAACCAGGTGCTGAAAGCGGTAGTGGATATTTCCGGTAAGAAAATGGGTAACGCTGTTTTTGCGCAAACATTGAAGGTTATCGATAAAAAAGCCGACGGTGAGAAAGTGATTCAGGTGCCTATCGATCTCTATACCAAAACGGAAGACGGTAAGCAGTGGCTGGCAACGCATGTTGATGGTCTGCCCTAATAGCTGATTCGCAGAGGTCCCTATGTTCACGGCAACAGAGGCAGTCCCGGTAGCAAAAGTGGTGGCAGGAAATAAGCGTTATCCCGGCGTCGTTGCGCTGGATAACGTTAATTTCACGCTCAATAAAGGCGAAGTTCGCGCGCTGTTAGGTAAAAACGGCGCGGGCAAATCGACCCTCATTCGAATGCTCACCGGCAGCGAACGCCCGGACAGCGGCGATATCTGGATTGGCGAGACGCGGCTGGAAGGTGACGAAGCTACGCTGACTCGCCGTGCCGCTGAACTGGGGGTACGCGCGGTTTATCAGGAGTTAAGTCTGGTGGAGGGGCTGACGGTGGCGGAAAACCTCAGCCTTGGTCAATGGCCACGCCGCAACAGCATGATTGATTACCCGCAAATGGCGCAGGATGCCCAACGTTGCTTACAGGCGCTGGGTGTCGACGTTAGCCCTGAACAACTTGTATCGACGCTAAGTCCGGCGCAAAAGCAACTGGTGGAAATTGCGCGAGTGATGAAGGGCGAGCCGCGCGTGGTCATTCTTGATGAACCTACCAGTTCGCTTGCCAGTGCGGAAGTTGAACTGGTGATCAGCGCCGTGAAAAAGATGTCGGCACTGGGCGTGGCGGTGATTTATGTCAGCCACCGGATGGAAGAAATCCGCCGTATCGCTTCCTGCGCCACCGTCATGCGCGATGGTCAGGTGGCGGGCGATGTGATGCTCGAAAACACCTCCACCCGTCATATTGTGTCGCTGATGCTTGGACGCGATCACGTTGATATTGCGCCGGTTGCCGCCCAGGAAATTGCTGACCAGATCGTGCTGGATGTTCGTGCGTTACGCCACAGACCAAAACTTGCGGAGATCAATTTTTCACTGCGTCGTGGTGAAGTGCTCGGTATTGCTGGCCTGCTGGGAGCCGGGCGCAGTGAATTGCTGAAAGCGATTGTTGGACTGGAAGCGTTTGAGCAGGGCGAAATTGTTATCAACGGCGAGAAAATCACGCGCCCGGATTACGGCGACATGTTGAAACGCGGCATCGGCTATACCCCGGAAAATCGCAAAGAAGCGGGGATCATTCCCTGGCTGGGCGTTGACGAAAATACAGTGCTGACCAACCGGCAAAAAATCAGCGCTAACGGCGTGCTGCAATGGTCTACCATCCGCCGCCTGACCGAAGAGGTGATGCAACGGATGACAGTCAAGGCTGCCAGTAGCGAAACGCCGATTGGTACGCTTTCCGGCGGTAATCAGCAAAAAGTGGTGATCGGTCGTTGGGTCTATGCCGCCAGCCAGATTCTGTTGCTCGACGAGCCAACGCGCGGCGTCGATATCGAAGCCAAGCAGCAGATTTACCGTATTGTCCGCGAGCTGGCCGCAGAAGGAAAAAGCGTGGTGTTTATCTCCAGTGAAGTGGAGGAGTTGCCGCTGGTGTGCGACCGCATCCTGTTGTTACAGCACGGCACGTTCTCGCAGGAGTTTCACTCGCCGGTCAATGTGGATGAGCTGATGTCCGCCATTCTGTCTGTGCACTGATGAATTTTACCGAGGAACCTGAAGATGTCTGCTTCGTCATTACCATTGCCGCAGGGCAAGAGCGTCTCGCTCAAACAATTTGTCAGTCGCCACATTAATGAGATCGGTTTGCTGGTGGTGATAGCCATTTTGTATCTGGTCTTCTCCCTGAACGCACCAGGCTTTATCTCATTAAATAACCAGATGAACGTGCTACGCGATGCCGCCACCATCGGTATTGCCGCCTGGGCGATGACGCTGATTATTATCTCCGGTGAAATTGATGTCAGCGTTGGGCCAATGGTGGCTTTTGTCTCGGTGTGCCTGGCATTTTTACTGCAATTTGAGGTTCCTCTGGCGGTGGCGTGTTTGTTGGTGTTGCTGTTAGGCGCGCTGATGGGAACGCTCGCCGGGGTGTTACGTGGCGTGTTTAACGTGCCAAGTTTTGTGGCCACGCTGGGGTTGTGGAGCGCCCTGCGCGGTATGGGGCTGTTTATGACTAACGCCCTGCCTGTGCCGATTGACGAAAACGAGGTACTGGACTGGCTGGGTGGGCAATTTCTCGGCGTGCCGGTATCCGCGCTGATCATGATGGTGCTGTTTGCGCTGTTTGTGTTCATCAGCCGTAAAACTGCCTTCGGGCGTTCGGTTTTTGCTGTGGGCGGTAATGCCACGGCGGCGCAGTTGTGCGGGATTAACGTCCGGCGAGTACGCATTCTTATTTTTACCCTTTCAGGATTATTAGCGGCGGTGACCGGCATTTTACTGGCGGCGCGCCTCGGTTCTGGTAACGCAGGCGCGGCAAACGGTCTGGAGTTTGACGTGATCGCAGCCGTGGTAGTTGGTGGTACGGCGCTTTCCGGTGGTCGCGGCTCCCTGTTCGGTACGCTGCTTGGCGTTCTGGTCATTACGCTAATCGGTAACGGTCTGGTGCTGCTCGGAATTAACTCCTTTTTCCAGCAGGTGGTTCGCGGCGTCATCATCGTGGTGGCGGTACTGGCGAATATCTTGCTGACCCAGCGAAGCAGTAAAGCGAAACGCTAAATATTAACGCCCCTGGCGCGGGTGCGGCAGGGATGAAAATTAATCGTATTGTTAATGAGGGACTTATGAAAACGATGCTGGCAGCTTACTTACCAGGAAATTCGACCGTTGTTCTACGGGAAGTTGCGGTGCCGACGCCGGGGATTAACCAGGTACTGATCAAAATGAAATCCTCCGGGATTTGCGGAAGCGATGTCCACTATATCTATCATCAACACCGCGCCACGGCGGCGGCGCCCGATAAACCGTTGTATCAGGGATTTATCAACGGTCATGAACCGTGCGGGCAGATTGTGGCTATGGGGCAAGGCTGTCGACATTTTAAAGAGGGTGACCGCGTGCTGGTGTATCACATTTCCGGCTGTGGTTTTTGCCCGAACTGCCGCCGCGGCTTTCCTATCTCTTGTACTGGCAAAGGAAAAGCGGCTTACGGCTGGCAGCGTGACGGCGGTCATGCCGAATATCTGCTGGCGGAAGAAAAAGATCTGATCCTCCTGCCAGACGCACTGAGCTACGAAGATGGAGCGTTTATCAGTTGCGGCGTTGGCACGGCGTATGAAGGGATTTTGCGCGGCGAAGTCTCCGGCAGCGATAACGTGCTGGTGGTCGGTCTGGGGCCGGTCGGGATGATGGCGATGATGCTGGCGAAAGGTCGCGGTGCGAAACGGATCATCGGCGTTGATATGTTGCCGGAACGTCTGGCGATGGCGAAACAGTTAGGTGTGATGGATCACGGTTATTTAGCAACCACTGAAGGTCTGCCGCAGATAATTGCCGAGCTCACCCACGGCGGCGCGGATGTTGCGCTCGATTGTTCCGGTAATGCTGCGGGGCGCTTGCTGGCATTGCAATCCACCGCCGACTGGGGACGCGTGGTTTACATCGGGGAAACTGGAAAAGTGGAGTTCGAGGTCAGCGCCGATCTGATGCACCATCAACGGCGGATTATTGGCTCCTGGGTGACCAGCCTGTTCCATATGGAAAAATGCGCTCACGATCTGACGGACTGGAAACTGTGGCCGCGTAACGCCATTACCCACCGCTTCTCACTGGAACAGGCGGGTGAGGCGTATGCGCTGATGGCAAGTGGCAAATGTGGGAAAGTCGTGATTAATTTCCCGGATTAAGGAGTTAGCGGATGACCATCTATACCTTATTTCATGGGGCGCTAAAGCTGGATATCTCTGACCAGGGCGGAGTCATAGAAGGCTTCTGGCACGACACGACGGCGTTGCTACGTCCGGGTAAAAAAAACGGTGTGGCAACCGATGCCTCCTGTTTTCCGCTGGTGCCGTTTGCTAACCGGGTGAGCGGCAACCGCTTTGTCTGGCAAGGGCGTGAGTATCCGCTACATCCTAACGTTGAATGGGACGCGCATTATCTGCACGGCGATGGCTGGCTGGGCCAGTGGCAATGTGTAACGCGCAGCGATGATAGTTTATGTCTGGAGTATGAACATCGCGGTGGCGTTTATCATTATCGGGTAAGTCAGACGTTTCATTTAACGGCAGATGCGCTGACGGTCACGCTCTCTGTCACCAATGAAGGTGCAGAGACGCTGCCGTTTGGTACGGGCTGGCATCCTTATTTTCCGTTGTCGTCGCAAACGCGGATTCAGGCGCAGGCGAGCGGTTACTGGCTGGAGCGGGAACAGTGGCTGGCGGGGGCGTTTTGCGCGCAGTTACCGCTGGAGCTGGATTTCAATCAGCTCGCGCCGTTGCCGCGTCAGTGGGTGAACAATGGTTTTTCCGGATGGAATGGTCAGGCACGCATTGAGCAGCCACAGCAGGGTTACGCCATCACTATGGAAACGACGCCGCCCGCACCGTGTTATTTCATCTTTGTTTCGGATCCGACGTTTGATAAAGGGTATGCGTTTGATTTCTTCTGCCTGGAGCCGATGAGTCATGCGCCGGATGACCATCATCGTCCCGAAGGCGGAGATCTCATTGCGCTTGCGCCGGGGGAGTCAACAACCTTAGATATGTCGTTGCGGGTTGAGTTGCTGTAATTTATAAAATGCCGGATGCACAGGCCTACAATGGGTGCCGGAGCGGTAGGCCGGATAAGGCGTTCACGCCGCATCCGGCATGTTTTTAACGCCGATCGAGAGAAATCGCCCCCGGTCCGGTAATCGCCAGCAGCAGGAATGCGCCTGCAATACTGACATTTTTCCAGAAATTAATCATATTTGGCCCGACCGCATCCCCCGTCATATCCCAGTAATGATGGCCAATCACCGCTGTACCCAGCGTGTAGAAAATAAACAGCACCGCCAGCGGACGAGTGAAAAAACCAAGCACGATTAATATCGCGGCAGGCACTTCCATAACTACCGCAATAATTGCCGCCAGCATCGGCATTGGCGCGCCCAGCGAGGCCATATATTGGACCGTACCGTCAAAGCCCATCATTTTGGGAAAACCAAAAATAATGAAAATTAAGATGATGGCAATACGGGCAATTAATAACAAAACGGGGCGGGCTGCGCCAAAATCAAAATAACGTAGTGTGTTCATAACCAATCCCTTTGCAAAAAGATGTGATTTAAACGTAATACACACTCTGGCACCTCGCCACGCCCCAGGCGTTGAGATATTCGCTAATTATCCTGGTTTGCTATAACGGCATAGCGCAGGTCGCTGACAATGTGCTTGCTGCTTCATGCCGGGAAGCTCGCTCGAATATTCTTATTTTCCAACTTGCAACAACATTCGATTAACTCCAGACTAACGCCTCCTGACGGGAGGGACTCATGGTTTTGCAATCCACGCGCTGGCTGGCGCTCGGTTATTTCACGTACTTTTTTAGCTACGGCATTTTTCTACCTTTCTGGAGCGTCTGGCTTGAGGGGATTGGCTTAACGCCAGAAACCATCGGTCTGTTGTTAGGGGCCGGTCTGGTTGCCCGTTTTCTCGGTAGTTTGATAATCGCGCCCCGCGTCAGCGATCCTTCTCGTCTGATTTCCGCGCTGCGGGTGCTGGCGTTGCTGACGCTGCTGTTTGCCGTCGCCTTCTGGGCTGGCGCGCATGTCGCGTGGCTGATGGTGGTAATGGTCGGTTTTAACCTCTTTTTCTCACCGTTGGTGCCGTTGACTGACGCGCTGGCGAATACCTGGCAAAAGCAGTTTCCGCTTGATTACGGCAAAGTGCGGCTGTGGGGCTCGGTGGCATTTGTCATTGGTTCGGCGCTGACGGGCAAACTGGTCACGGTGTTTGATTATCGGGTGATCCTCGCGATGTTGACGCTGGGCGTGGCATCCATGCTACTTGGTTTTCTCATTCGCCCGACCATTCAACCACAAGGGGTAAGCCGCCAGCAGGAGAGCACGGGATGGCCGGCCTGGCTGGCGCTGGTTCGCCAGAACTGGCGCTTTCTGGCTTGTGTTTGTCTATTGCAGGGAGCGCACGCGGCGTATTACGGTTTTAGCGCCATTTACTGGCAGGCAGCGGGTTACTCGGCTTCGGCGGTGGGCTATTTGTGGTCACTTGGGGTGGTGGCGGAAGTTATCATCTTTGCGCTGAGTAACAAACTTTTCCGTCGCTGTAGCGCTCGCGATATGTTGTTGATCTCAGCGATTTGCGGAGTGGCGCGTTGGAGCATTATGGGGGCAACCACTGAGTTACCGTGGTTGATATTGGTGCAGATCCTGCATTGCGGCACTTTTACCGTGTGCCACCTGGCCGCCATGCGCTATATCGCCGCTCGTCAGGGTAGTGAGGTGATCCGTTTGCAGGCGGTTTACTCTGCCGTCGCGATGGGCGGCAGTATCGCTATCATGACCGTCTTCGCCGGATTCTTGTATCAATATCTGGGGCACGGCGTGTTCTGGGTGATGGCATTGGTGGCGCTTCCGGCAATGTTTCTGCGCCCAAAAGTGGTTCCCTCATGCTGATTATTCCAGCATTTTACGGATCTGCTCCTGTTGGTGTGCGGTCAGGGTCTGATTCGTATGAATCAGCGGCGGCGAAAAGAGCGGTAACGGGATGGAATAAGGTGCAATAATCAGCACAGCGTTTCTCGGTGCGCCATTTCGTAAAAAGGCCTTCACCGATATATGTTTAATATTGAGCGGCAGTAGCGTAATTTCGCGCAATTGTTGCTCAATACTTGCTTCTCTTTCACTGTCATTGTCCGTCAGTAAAACAATCTGTTTTTCGTTAACTTCATTTGCTTGCATCAGCCATGCGCCGAAAATCACCGCCACCAGACCACTTTCCTCATCGGAAAAACGGACATTGTATTCACTTTCAAACCCGGCCAGCGCCGCGCGGGTTGTACGAACCAGGCGTGGGTAAAGTCGGCTGAACTCTTCTGGCAAGGTGTTATCAATACCGATGGCAAACAAACTGCGGCGTAATGCCTGAGCGAGATGAGTATAAAGCTGATCGCATAACCCCTGTTCATCATAGAAACGGACATTTCCCAGCTCACGAAAATGTTGTACCAGACGGACAATAGCCTGACGCAATTGCCGATCGCGCTGATGGGTATCCTGCAGCGGATTGGGAACCCGCAACATGGAAAAGAGCAATGCCATAAACAACGCTTCATCTGATGGTACAGGCTGGCGCGCCCGGCGTTGCCAGTGGCGGCCAATTTCTTGTGCTATCTGAAATTCAAGGCAGGATTCAGCCCATCGACGTTGCTGTGGGTTAAATTGTGGCGTGATCCCGGCATGATGTTGTAGCAGGCAATATTGCAGATATAGGCACAGAAAATGAATATCACGAGCTTCAAAGCATTTTTGCAATCGTCGCGAACACAGATTAACTAAAGCTTGTAGGTTGGTATCGTCGTAAAAGTTGCGAGCAATCCCCCGACGCTTCAATTCTTCCTTTATGGCAGGGGCGAAACGACCGGTGATAAATGACGGGCATAAACGGAAACCGCGTCGTAGCCAGTGAAATAAACATAAACGTTGATTAAGTACTGTACCTTCAATCCGGTAGCTACCGTCATAACCAGTAGTGAGCGTGAGTTGATGATAGCGCAGGATCTCCCGTCCTGTTTCGCTGATATCAAAACTGGCAATATCATCATCCACACCATTAAGCTCGCTAAACGTTGCCGTGGTAGCGGCCAACCCCGGCTGAAATAGCGTTAACAAGATCTGGCAGCGGCGCTGGGGAGCAGAAAGGGCAGATGGTGGAGCAAGTGTAGACATCATCTGTTGATCTCCCATAAGCATAATTGATAAGGATAGCTAAAGTTTGCTTAGGGAAATGGTGAATGGAACGCTATTTATCAGAAATGCGGGCAGGCGTCACAGAATTTTTATCGATATAAACAGCAATGGCCAGTTGAATGCCATGTCTTAAGGTGATTTCATGCTGTTTTATCGGGTTTTAATCTTAAGGTTAATTCTACGGGCTCAACGTATTGAGGATAAAATCTACCGCTTGTTCGCGATAAACATCACCATGACGATCGGAAAAAGCGTCAATGTGTTCGCCATCGGGGATCAGAATCAGCCGTTTTGGCTCTTTCGCCAGAGCATATAACTTTTCACTGTGCTGCCAGGGGATAACGTGATCGGCTTTGCCGTGAATCAGTAAAAGCGGAATGGGGCTGACGCTGGCAATGTAATTTTCACCGCTGTAACTTTCATCAAGTAAGTAACCACTGCCGGGGATCATCTGGTTGGCGATGGTTGAGTAAGAGGCAAATGTGGAGTCGAGGATCACCGCGCGGATGCCCTCACGATTGCCCTGACCAATAACATCAAGAATATTCGCACCGCCAATACTCTGACCAAACAGTACCAGTCGCTGCGGGTTTACATCACTGCGATGGCGCACCACGTTGATGGCGCTCAGTGTATCGTCCAGTAATCCGGCTTGCGAAGGCGTTCCTTTAGACTTACCAAACCCACGATAATCAAACATAAACACGTTGAAATTGCGTTCGGGTAACCAACTGACCAGTGGCCAATGTGCAGACATATTTCCGGCATTGCCATGAGCATGGATCACCGTAGCGATGGCGTTTTCAGCGGGGCCAGTCGATGACGGAATAAACCAGCCTTGCAGGCGTGTGCCATCTTCAGCGGTAAACTCTACGGATTCTGCTGACCAGGGGTCAGGGCCATAAATTTTGTCATCAGGATAATAGAAAAAATTGATAGCGACGCGCGGCACTAAATAAACGCAGACGGCAACAACAAAGAGAATAAACAGAATCTTGAAAACGCGCTTGTTTACTGGCAGGACCATAACCTTTCCTTGCGACTTTTTTGTAATCTATTAATCGGGGAAAGATGGTGGGAGAGCGGTGAGGGAAAGTAAAGCGGCGAGAAAGTATTTCGGAATAGCGCCTGAAAGGCGAGGGCGGGTGAGAGAAATCACCCGCCAGAGAAATTAACGCTTCAGTGCGTCGCTTAACTCGTCACGCATGTTTGACAGCATGGCTTTTACTACGCGTGGGTTACCCGCAACGATGTTACCGGTCAGTATGTAGTTATGACCACCAGTGAAGTCGCTGACGATACCGCCAGCTTCACGAACCAGCAGTTCGCCTGCGGCGAAGTCCCACGGACGCAGACCGATTTCAAAGAAACCGTCAACGCGACCAGCAGCGACATAAGCCAGATCCAGTGCCGCAGAACCAGTACGACGGAAGTCAGCACATTCGTTGAACAGTTTGCCGACGATGTTAATGTAGGTGGTGGCGTACTGTTTTGCTTTGAACGGGAAGCCGGTCGCCAGAATAGTACCGTCGAGATCGCGAGCAGTGCTGCCACGCAGACGGTAGCCGTTCAGTTGTGCGCCCTGACCGCGAGTCGCGGTGAACAGTTCGTTACGCATAGGATCGTAAACCACAGCAACTTCGGTGCGGCCTTTGATGCGAACAGCGATAGATACCGCGAAATGCGGCAGACGTTTGATAAAGTTGGTGGTGCCATCCAGTGGATCGATAACCCATTGAACATCCTGATCAGTACCTTCAAGTTCACCGCTTTCTTCGGTGATGATGGTGTGCTGCGGGTAAGATTTACGAATCGTGTCGATAATCACCGCTTCGGCAGCTTTATCTACGTTGGTCACGAAATCGTTGCTGCCTTTCTGGCTCGCTTCTACAGCGTCCGGGGTTTCATAGTTTTTGGCAATTAAATTACCCGCCTTGCGCGCTGCGCGCACGGCGATGTTCAGCATCGGATGCATCGGTCTCTCTCACTGGATGTTAAAGAACGGGAAAACGGCGCAGAGTATAGCAGCGAGATCGGCATCTGTCTTCGTTTTATGATAAGATGCGCGAATAATCTTTAGACGAAGAAAGACAATGCTGCAAAATATTCGAATTGTGCTGGTGGAGACGTCACACACCGGCAATATGGGTTCTGTTGCCCGAGCCATGAAAACAATGGGATTAACCAATCTGTGGCTGGTTAATCCTCTGGTGAAACCTGACTCCCAGGCGATCGCGTTGGCAGCGGGAGCCAGTGATGTGATTGGTAATGCGCAGATTGTCGATACACTCGACGAAGCGTTGGCTGGTTGTAGCCTGGTCGTTGGCACCAGCGCGCGTTCCCGTACGCTGCCGTGGCCGATGCTCGACCCGCGCGAATGCGGTTTGAAAAGCGTCGCTGAAGCGGCAAACACGCCGGTGGCGCTGGTCTTTGGTCGCGAGCGCGTCGGCTTGACCAATGAAGAGCTGCAGAAATGCCATTATCATGTCGCGATTGCCGCGAACCCGGAATACAGCTCGCTGAACCTGGCGATGGCAGTACAGGTTATCGCCTATGAAGTGCGTATGGCCTGGCTGGCGACCCAGGAAAACGGCGAGCAGGTTGAGCATGCAGAGACGCCGTATCCGCTGGTGGATGATCTGGAACGTTTTTACGGTCATCTGGAGCAAACGTTGCTGGCAACCGGTTTTATTCGTGAAAACCATCCGGGGCAGGTGATGAATAAATTGCGTCGTCTGTTTACGCGTGCGCGCCCGGAAAGTCAGGAGTTGAATATCCTGCGTGGGATTCTGGCTTCTATTGAGCAGCAGAATAAAGGCAATAAGGCCGAATAACAGTCATTGCCTGATGCGACGCTTAACGCGTCTTATCAGGCTTACAAGTGCACGGAACCGTAGGTCGGATAAGGCGTTTACGCCGCATCCGACAGTCATTGCCTGATGCGACGCTTAACGCGTCTTATCAGGCTTACAAGTGCGCGGAACCGTAGGTCGGATAAGGCGTTTACGCCGCATCCGACAACAGGTACAAATGCCACGATAAGAAAATGGCACTGAAGGCTAAATACCTGACTAAATCAGTCAAGTAAATAGTTGACCAATTTACTCGGGAATGTCAGACTTGACCCTGCTATGCAATACCCCCACTTTTACAATAAAAAACCCCGGGCAGGGGCGAGTTTGAGGTGAAGTAAGACATGAGACTGACATCTAAAGGGCGCTATGCCGTGACCGCAATGCTGGACGTTGCGCTCAACTCCGAAGCAGGCCCGGTTCCGTTGGCTGATATTTCTGAACGTCAGGGAATTTCCCTTTCTTATCTGGAACAACTGTTTTCCCGTCTGCGTAAAAATGGTCTGGTTTCCAGCGTACGTGGACCTGGCGGTGGTTATCTGTTGGGCAAAGATGCCAGCAGCATCGCCGTTGGCGAAGTGATTAGCGCTGTTGACGAATCTGTAGATGCCACCCGTTGTCAGGGTAAAGGCGGCTGCCAGGGCGGCGATAAATGCCTGACCCACGCGCTGTGGCGTGATTTGAGCGACCGTCTCACCGGTTTTCTCAACAACATTACTTTAGGCGAACTGGTCAATAACCAGGAAGTGCTGGATGTGTCTGGTCGTCAACATACTCACGACGCGCCACGTACCCGCACACAAGACGCGATCGACGTTAAGTTACGCGCTTAATAAAAAGAATTCAGAGTCAGGCCGGAGTGTTTATCACTTCGTAAACACGGTCGTACATCCAGCCGGTAGCCTGATTCCTTGCATTGAGTGATGTACGGAGTTTATAGAGCAATGAAATTACCGATTTATCTCGATTACTCCGCAACCACGCCGGTGGACCCGCGTGTTGCCGAGAAAATGATGCAGTTTATGACGATGGACGGAACCTTTGGTAACCCGGCCTCCCGTTCTCACCGTTTCGGCTGGCAGGCTGAAGAAGCAGTAGATATCGCCCGTAATCAGATTGCCGATCTGGTCGGTGCTGACCCGCGTGAAATCGTCTTTACCTCTGGCGCCACCGAATCTGACAACCTGGCAATTAAAGGTGCAGCCAACTTTTATCAGAAAAAAGGCAAGCACATCATCACCAGCAAAACCGAACACAAAGCGGTACTGGACACCTGCCGTCAGCTTGAGCGTGAAGGTTTTGAAGTCACCTACCTGGCGCCGCAGCGTAACGGAATTATCGATCTGAAAGAACTCGAAGCGGCGATGCGTGATGACACCATCCTCGTTTCTATCATGCACGTGAATAACGAAATCGGCGTGGTACAGGATATCGCGGCTATCGGTGAAATGTGCCGTGCCCGCGGCATTATCTATCACGTTGATGCAACCCAGAGCGTGGGTAAACTGCCTATCGACCTGAGCCAGTTGAAAGTTGACCTGATGTCTTTCTCCGGTCACAAAATCTACGGTCCGAAAGGTATTGGCGCGCTGTATGTGCGTCGTAAACCACGCGTGCGCATTGAAGCGCAAATGCACGGCGGCGGTCACGAGCGCGGTATGCGTTCCGGTACACTGCCGGTTCACCAGATCGTGGGTATGGGCGAAGCCTATCGCATCGCAAAAGAAGAGATGGCGACCGAGATGGAACGTCTGCGCGGCCTGCGTAACCGTCTGTGGAACGGCATCAAAGATATCGAAGAAGTTTACCTGAACGGTGACCTGGAACACGGTGCGCCGAACATTCTCAACGTCAGCTTTAACTACGTTGAAGGTGAGTCGCTGATTATGGCGCTGAAAGACCTCGCGGTTTCTTCAGGTTCCGCCTGTACGTCGGCAAGTCTCGAACCGTCCTACGTGCTGCGCGCGCTGGGGCTGAACGACGAGCTGGCACATAGCTCTATCCGTTTCTCTTTAGGTCGTTTTACTACTGAAGAAGAGATCGACTACACCATCGAGTTAGTTCGTAAATCCATCGGTCGTCTGCGTGACCTTTCTCCGCTGTGGGAAATGTACAAGCAGGGCGTGGATCTGAACAGCATCGAATGGGCTCATCATTAATCGGTATCGGAATCAGGAGAATTTATAATGGCTTACAGCGAAAAAGTTATCGACCATTACGAGAATCCGCGTAACGTGGGTTCCTTCGACAACAACGACGAAAACGTGGGCAGCGGCATGGTGGGTGCACCAGCCTGTGGCGACGTGATGAAGTTGCAGATTAAAGTCAACGATGAAGGTATCATTGAAGACGCGCGTTTTAAAACTTACGGCTGCGGTTCCGCTATCGCTTCCAGTTCTCTGGTGACCGAATGGGTGAAAGGGAAATCTCTCGACGAAGCACAGGCGATCAAAAACACCGATATTGCTGAAGAACTTGAACTGCCACCGGTGAAAATTCACTGTTCTATTCTGGCAGAAGACGCGATCAAAGCCGCCATTGCGGACTATAAAAGCAAACGTGAAGCAAAATAAGAGTTGAGGTTTGGTTATGTCGATTACACTGAGCGACAGTGCAGCAGCGCGAGTAAATACCTTTCTGGCTAACCGCGGTAAAGGGTTTGGCCTGCGTCTGGGTGTGAGAACCTCTGGGTGTTCAGGTATGGCGTATGTACTGGAATTTGTTGACGAACCGACGCCGGAAGACATCGTGTTTGAAGACAAAGGCGTGAAAGTCGTGGTCGATGGCAAAAGCCTGCAATTTCTGGACGGTACGCAACTGGACTTCGTAAAAGAAGGCCTGAACGAAGGGTTTAAATTCACCAACCCGAACGTAAAAGATGAATGTGGTTGCGGCGAAAGCTTCCACGTCTGATGCGCATACCGATAACCCCACCGTGGTCGCCTGCGCGTGGGGTTTGTTTTACCTGATTCGCCGTCATTGCGGCGGATCGCAGCCCTGAGAATGTTATGGATTACTTCACCCTCTTTGGTTTGCCTGCCCGTTATCAACTCGATACCCAGGCATTGAGCCTGCGTTTTCAGGATCTACAACGTCAGTATCATCCTGATAAATTCGCCAGCGGAAGCCAGGCGGAACAACTCGCCGCCGTCCAGCAATCCGCAACCATTAACCAGGCATGGCAAACGCTGCGTCATCCATTGATGCGGGCAGAATACCTGCTTTCGCTGCACGGTTTTGATCTTGCCAGCGAGCAGCATACAGTGCGCGACACCGCGTTCCTGATGGAACAACTGGAGCTGCGCGAGGAGCTGGACGAGATCGAACAGGCGAAAGACGAAGCGCGGCTGGAAAGCTTTATCAAACGCGTCAAAAAGATGTTTGATACCCGCCATCAGTTGATGGTTGAACAGTTAGACAACGAGGCGTGGGACGCGGCGGCGGATACCGTGCGTAAGCTGCGTTTTCTCGATAAACTGCGAAGCAGTGCCGAACAACTCGAAGAAAAACTGCTCGATTTTTAATTTCTGGAAGCTAAACATGGCCTTATTACAAATTAGTGAACCTGGTTTGAGTGCTGCGCCGCATCAGCGTCGTCTGGCGGCCGGTATTGACCTGGGCACAACCAACTCGCTGGTGGCGACAGTACGCAGCGGTCAGGCCGAAACGTTAGCCGACCATGAAGGCCGTCACCTGCTGCCGTCTGTTGTTCACTATCAACAGCAAGGGCATTCGGTGGGGTATGACGCGCGTACTAATGCAGCGCTTGACACAGCCAACACCATTAGTTCTGTTAAACGCCTGATGGGGCGCTCGCTGGCTGATATCCAGCAACGCTATCCGCATCTGCCTTATCAATTCCAGGCCAGCGAGAATGGTCTGCCGATGATTGAAACGGCGGCGGGACTGCTGAACCCGGTGCGCGTTTCTGCGGACATCCTCAAAGCACTGGCAGCACGGGCAACTGAAGCCCTGGCAGGCGAGCTGGATGGTGTGG
Source organism: Escherichia sp. 20412-1 (assembly GCF_003027595.1). NCBI lineage: Bacteria > Pseudomonadati > Pseudomonadota > Gammaproteobacteria > Enterobacterales > Enterobacteriaceae > Escherichia > Escherichia sp. 20412-1. The sequence continues at coordinate 60,980 of NZ_PYQM01000006.1, forward strand.
TTATCACCGTTCCGGCGTACTTTGACGATGCCCAGCGTCAGGGCACCAAAGACGCAGCGCGTCTGGCTGGCCTGCATGTCCTGCGCTTGCTCAACGAACCGACCGCTGCGGCTATCGCCTACGGGCTGGATTCCGGTCAGGAAGGTGTGATTGCCGTTTATGACCTCGGCGGCGGGACTTTTGATATTTCCATTCTACGTTTAAGTCGCGGCGTGTTTGAAGTGCTGGCGACCGGCGGTGATTCTGCGCTCGGTGGTGATGACTTCGACCATCTGCTGGCGGATTACATTCGCGAGCAGGCGGGCATTCCTGACCGTAGCGATAACCGCGTTCAGCGTGAACTGCTGGATGCCGCCATTGCGGCCAAAATCGCTCTGAGCGATGCCGATTCCGTGACTGTTAATGTTGCGGGCTGGCAGGGCGAAATCAGCCGTCAACAATTCAACGAACTGATCGCACCACTGGTTAAACGAACCTTACTGGCCTGTCGTCGCGCGCTGAAAGACGCGGGCGTTGAGGCTGATGAAGTTCTGGAAGTGGTGATGGTTGGCGGTTCTACCCGTGTGCCGTTGGTGCGTGAACGGGTGGGCGAATTTTTCGGTCGTCCGCCACTGACCTCCATCGACCCGGATAAAGTTGTCGCCATTGGCGCGGCGATTCAGGCTGATATTCTGGTGGGTAACAAGCCGGACAGTGAAATGCTGCTGCTCGACGTGATCCCCCTGTCGCTGGGCCTTGAGACTATGGGCGGCCTGGTGGAGAAAGTGATCCCACGTAATACCACCATTCCGGTGGCCCGCGCCCAGGATTTCACCACCTTTAAAGATGGTCAGACGGCAATGTCTATCCATGTTATGCAGGGTGAGCGTGAACTGGTGCAGGATTGCCGCTCGTTGGCACGTTTTGCGCTGCGTGGGATCCCGGCGTTACCGGCTGGCGGTGCGCATATTCGCGTAACGTTCCAGGTCGATGCCGACGGTCTTTTAAGTGTGACGGCGATGGAGAAATCCACCGGCGTTGAGGCGTCTATTCAGGTCAAACCTTCTTATGGTCTGACCGACAGCGAAATCGCCTCAATGATTAAAGACTCAATGAGCTATGCCGAGCAGGACGTAAAAGCCCGTATGCTGGCTGAACAAAAAGTCGAAGCGGCGCGCGTACTGGAAAGTCTGAACGGCGCGCTGGCTGCGGATGCCGCGCTGTTAAGCACCGCAGAACGTCAGGTCATCGACGATGCCGCTGCTCACCTGAGTGAAGTAGCGCAGGGCGATGATGTTGACGCCATCGAACAAGCGATTAAAAACGTAGACAAACAAACCCAGGATTTCGCCGCTCGCCGCATGGACCAGTCGGTTCGTCGTGCGCTGAAAGGCCATTCCGTGGACGAGGTTTAATATGCCAAAGATTGTTATTTTGCCTCATCAGGATCTCTGCCCTGATGGTGCTGTTCTGGAAGCTAAGAGCGGTGAAACCATTCTCGACGCTGCGCTGCGTAACGGCATCGAGATTGAACACGCCTGTGAAAAATCCTGCGCTTGCACCACCTGCCACTGTATCGTTCGTGAAGGTTTTGACTCGTTGCCGGAAAGCTCTGAGCAGGAAGACGACATGCTGGACAAAGCCTGGGGGCTGGAGCCGGAAAGCCGTTTAAGCTGCCAGGCGCGCGTCACCGATGAAGATTTAGTGGTCGAAATTCCGCGTTACACTATCAACCATGCGCGTGAGCATTAACAGAGGTTAGTATGGGACTTAAGTGGACCGATAGCCGCGAAATTGGCGAAGCACTGTACGATGCGTATCCCGATCTCGACCCGAAAACGGTTCGATTCACCGATATGCATCAGTGGATTTGCGATCTGGAAGATTTCGACGACGACCCGCAGGCATCTAACGAGAAAATCCTCGAAGCGATTTTGTTAGTCTGGCTGGACGAAGCTGAGTGAATAAACGGGCTGCCTGGGGGTAGCCCGTTTTGCTGTTAAACAAATAAGGATAACTAAAATGACAGAAGCGATGAAAATTACCCTTTCTTCCCAACCTGCTGATGCGCGTTGGGGAGAAAAAGCGACTTACAGCATTAATAATGATGGCATTACCCTGCACCTGACCGGGGCTGACGATTTGGGGCTGATCCAGCGTGCGGCGCGCAAGATTGACGGTCTGGGCATTAAGCATGTCCAGTTAAGTGGTGAAGGCTGGGATGTGGATCGTTGCTGGGCGTTCTGGCAGGGTTACAAAGCGCCTAAAGGTACGCATAAAGTCGAGTGGCCGGAGTTGGACGATGCACAACGCCAGGAACTGGATAACCGCCTGATGATCATCGACTGGGTGCGTGACACCATCAACGCACCGGCTGAAGAACTGGGGCCATCACAACAGGCGCAGCGTGCTGTTGATCTGATCAGCAACGTTGCGGGCGATCGTGTGACTTACCGGATCACTAAAGGCGAAGATCTGCGCGAGCAGGGTTATATGGGGCTGCACACCGTTGGACGCGGATCAGAACGTTCCCCGGTATTGCTGGCGCTGGACTATAACCCAACGGGCGATAAAGAAGCGCCGGTATACGCTTGCCTGGTAGGCAAAGGCATCACCTTTGATTCCGGCGGTTACAGTATCAAACAGACCGCGTTTATGGACTCGATGAAGTCCGATATGGGCGGTGCTGCAACGGTTACCGGAGCGCTGGCATTTGCTATTACGCGCGGTCTGAATAAACGCGTGAAACTGTTCCTCTGCTGTGCGGATAACCTGATCAGCGGCAACGCGTTCAAACTGGGCGATATCATCACCTATCGCAACGGTAAAAAAGTCGAAGTGATGAACACCGATGCGGAAGGGCGACTGGTGCTGGCAGATGGCCTGATTGATGCCAGCGCGCAGAAACCGGAACTGATTATTGATGCTGCGACCCTGACCGGAGCGGCGAAAACCGCGCTGGGTAATGATTATCACGCACTGTTCAGTTTTGACGATGCGCTGGCAGGGCGTTTGCTGACGAGTGCCGCGCAGGAGAATGAACCATTCTGGCGTCTGCCACTGGCGGAGTTCCATCGTAACCAGTTACCGTCAAACTTTGCCGAACTTAACAATACCGGAAGCGCGGCTTATCCGGCAGGGGCGAGTACGGCTGCGGGCTTCCTGTCGCACTTTGTTGAGAACTATCAGCAAGGTTGGCTGCACATTGACTGCTCAGCGACTTACCGTAAAGCGCCGGTTGAGCAGTGGTCTGCGGGCGCGACCGGGCTGGGTGTGCGCACGATTGCCAATCTGTTAACTGCGTAATCTTTTATGCCGGATGCGGTTCAAGCCACATCCGGTTTTTTTATCAGACCGTTGGCAAAGTGCATTTGTTCATGCTGGATGCGGCGTAAACGCCTTATCCAGCCTACAAAGTATTGCAAATTCAACAAATTGCGATTCACTTGTAGGCCTGATAAGCGTAGCGCATCAGGCACTTGCGCCCAGAACGTTGAATGAATTGTGGTTCTTATGTCCGAAACAAAAAATGAACTTGAAGACCTGCTGGAAAAAGCAGCAACCGAACCGGCACACCGTCCAGCCTTTTTCCGTACTCTACTGGAATCCACTGTCTGGGTGCCGGGTACAGCGGCGCAGGGCGAGGCAGTAGCTGAAGATAGTGCACTTGATTTACAGCACTGGGAAAAAGAAGATGGCACCAGCGTCATTCCTTTTTTCACCTCGTTAGAAGCACTTCAACAGGCGGTTGAAGACGAACAGGCATTTGTCGTGATGCCCGTTCGCACGCTGTTTGAGATGACCCTTGGTGAAACGCTCTTCCTTAATGCAAAACTGCCCACCGGCAAAGAGTTTATGCCGCGTGAAATCAGTTTGCTGATCGGTGAAGAGGGAAACCCACTGAGCAGTCAGGAAGTGCTGGAAGGTGGCGAGTCGCTGATATTATCGGAAGTCGCAGAGCCGCCAGCACAAATGATTGATTCGCTCACCACCTTATTTAAAACCATTAAGCCGGTGAAGCGCGCTTTTATTTGTTCAATTAAAGAAAGCGAAGAGGCACAATCTAATTTGCTTATTGGTATTGAAGCAGATGGCGATATCGAAGAAATTATTCAGGCGGCGGGAAGTGTGGCGACCGATACGTTACCGGGCGATGAACCTATCGATATTTGTCAGGTGAAAAAAGGGGAAAAAGGAATTAGCCACTTTATTACCGAACATATTGCGCCATTCTATGAACGTCGCTGGGGTGGATTCCTGCGTGATTTTAAACAGAATCGGATAATATAAAATATGCCGCCCCAAAGGGCGGCATTCGGGCTTACTTGCTGCACTGAAGGTTGTTAGCCACCAGTAAATTATTACCAGAGAAACTCCGGTTATTATTTACCTGGGAAAACAGCGCACCAGAAACAATAAGTACGATACAAAAGCACCGTATCTTCATTGTGCGATCCATGCGAAGACCGCATCACGACAGCACCACTGGCGATATTGCCGCGATAGCAAGCGCTGTGAAGCACCTGCGTTGCTTATGCAACACAAGTCAATCTGCTGGAAAGGCCGCGAACCAGACCAGCAATAAAAAGCTTATATCACTGGCTCGACCGGCAAATCTGCCCGTGCCCCCCATTCACTCCATGCACCGTCGTACAGTTTTATGTTTGGTACATCCAGCGTAGCGAGTGCCAGCAACACGACGGCTGCCGTTACGCCAGAACCGCAACTGACAATAATTGGTTTGTCATAGCTGACGCCGCGTCCAAAAAATATTGTATCCAGTTCATCGGTCGTCTTCAGTTCGCCTTCGCGCACCAACTCCGTCCACGGAACATTCAGCGCGCCGGGAATATGCCCACGACGTAAACCTGGGCGAGGTTCATCAACTTCAGCATTAAAACGCGCTGCCGGTCGGGCATCAATAATTTGCGCCGTTTTTTCATGGCTTGCCAATAACACATCGGTCACTTTCACCACGGCTTCCAGGTTAAACGCGGTGTTAAACTCCCCTTCCGGCAATACCACCGCGCCCTCTTCTAACAGAAGACCATCGCGCTGCCAGCCCGCCAGTCCACCGCCCAGAATCGACACTTTCTCCACGCCAAAAGTGCGCAGCATCCACCATGCGCGCGGTGCAGAGAAAAGGTTACCTTCATCATAGACAATCAGATGTTTGTCCTGATTAACGCCCAGTTCACGCATTGCCACTGCGAATGTTTCCGGGCGTGGCAGCATGTGCGGAAGCGGGGAAGTGTGATCGGAAAGTGCTTCGATATCGAAAAATACTGCGCCGGGGATATGTCCATTGAGATATTCCTGGGCAATGTCACGATCTTCCTGTCCGGGCGGTGCCATACGGGCATCAATAATCTGAATTTCCGGATCATCTATATGTTCAGCGAGCCAGTCGGCTCCTACAAACCATGTCGTGGACATAGGCATCTCCATTTTTGCCGGGGTTAAGCTAAATTGTCGGATGTTTGCCGAAAAGCGACAAGCAAAAGAGACTGATTTGGCTGTCTGAGCCACATTTCTCACTAAAATTCGGATTCTGTAGGCGTGATAGTGAATTACATAACGTCATTTCTCACGCATAATAATTATTCGATGTTGCTAACGGGCCATTGTGGCAGGGATGAGAGATGAAAAAGTTACGCATAGCCGCCTGCATGTTAATGCTGGCGCTGGCAGGGTGCGACAACAACGATAACGCGCCAATAGAGGTGAAAAAAGACGCGTCCTCAGAAGTTGCTAAAGACACATCGTCGGGAAATACGAATTCTGCAAAAACCTCCGCGGTGGAGCGACAAAAACTGGCACAACAGAGTGCCGGTAAAGCACTGACATTGCTGGATCTCTCTGAAGTACAACTCGATGGCGCAGCCACGCTGGTGCTGACTTTCTCCATCCCCCTTGACCCGGATCAGGATTTCTCGCGTGTTATCCATGTCGTCGATAAAAAGAGCGGCAAAGTGGATGGTGCCTGGGAGCTATCAGATAATCTCAAAGAGCTACGCTTGCGCCACCTTGAACCTAAACGTGATTTGATCGTCACTATTGGCAAGGAGGTCAAAGCTCTCAATAACGCAACCTTCAGTAAAGATTACGAAAAAACGATTTCTACCCGCGATATCCAACCCAGCGTCGGTTTTGCCAGCCGTGGTTCGCTGCTGCCCGGGAAAGTCGTTGAAGGGCTGCCGGTAATGGCGCTCAACGTTAACAATGTCGATGTTAACTTCTTCCGTGTGAAGCCTGAATCTCTGCCTGCTTTCATTAGCCAGTGGGAATACCGCAATTCGCTGGCGAACTGGCAATCGGACAAACTATTGCAGATGGCTGATCTGGTCTACACCGGGCGTTTTGATCTCAATCCTGCGCGTAACACCCGTGAAAAATTATTGCTGCCGCTGGGCGATATCAAGCCGCTTCAGCAGGCGGGCGTGTATCTGGCGGTGATGAATCAGGCCGGACGTTACGATTACAGTAATCCGGCTACGTTGTTTACGTTAAGTGATATTGGCGTATCGGCCCACCGTTATCACAATCGTCTGGATATCTTTACCCAAAGCCTGGAAAACGGCGCGGCTCAGCAAGGAATTGAAGTCTCGCTATTAAATGAGGAAGGGCAGACGCTGACTCAGGCGACCAGTGATGCACAGGGCCATGTGCAACTGGAAAATGACAAAAACGCGGCACTGCTGCTGGCGCGTAAAGACGGTCAGACAACGTTGCTTGATTTAAAACTCCCGGCGCTGGACTTAGCGGAATTTAACATTGCAGGCGCGCCAGGCTACAGCAAGCAGTTCTTTATGTTTGGCCCGCGCGATCTTTATCGCCCTGGCGAAACGGTAATTCTCAATGGGTTATTGCGGGATGCGGACGGTAAAATGTTACCGGATCAACCTGTCAAACTGGACGTGATTAAACCCGACGGGCAGGTTCTTAGGAGCGTCGTTAGTCAGCCGCAAAATGGCCTCTATCACTTTACCTGGCCACTCGATAGCAGTGCGCCAACAGGCATGTGGCATATCCGCGCTAACACGGGCGATAACCAGTATCGAATGTGGGATTTCCACGTCGAAGATTTCATGCCTGAGCGTATGGCGCTGAATCTGAGTGGCGAGAAAACGCCGTTAACGCCGAAAGATGAGGTGAAATTCTCTGTGGTGGGTTACTACCTGTACGGAGCGCCTGCTAACGGTAATACCTTGCAGGGGCAGCTTTTCCTGCGGCCACTGCGTGAAGCGGTTGCTGCATTACCCGGTTTCGAATTTGGTGATATTGCTGCCGAAAACCTTTCCCGATCATTGGATGAAGTCCAGTTGACGCTGGATGATAAAGGGCGCGGCGAAGTTTCTACAGAAAGTCAGTGGAAAGAAACACATTCTCCATTGCAGGTTATTTTCCAGGGGAGTTTACTGGAATCCGGCGGCCGCCCGGTGACGCGCCGTGTTGAACAGGCTATCTGGCCTGCGGATGCGTTGCCAGGGATCCGCCCGCAGTTCTCGTCAAAATCGGTTTACGATTACCGCACTGACAGCACGGTAAAACAGCCCATTGTTGATGAAGACAGTAACGCTGCTTTTGATATCGTTTATAGCGATGCACAGGGCGTGAAAAAAGCCGTGTCGGGCTTGCAGGTGAGACTGATTCGTGAACGTCGTGATTACTACTGGAACTGGTCGGAAGATGAAGGCTGGCGGTCGCAGTTTGATCAAAAAGATCTGATCGAAAATGAGCAAACACTGGATCTGCAAGCGGGTGAAACCGGCAAAGTGAGTTTCCCGGTAGAGTGGGGCGCTTATCGTCTGGAAGTCAAAGCGCCGAATGAAGCGGTCAGTAGCGTGCGTTTTTGGGCCGGATATAGCTGGCAGGATAATAGCGACGGTAGCGGTGCGGTACGACCAGACCGTGTCACGATGAAACTGGATAAAGCCAGTTATCGACCTGGCGATACGATCAAGTTGCATATTGCTGCGCCAACGGCGGGTAAAGGCTACGCGATGGTCGAGTCCAGTGAAGGGCCGCTGTGGTGGCAAGAGATTGATGTCCCGGCACAAGGGCTGGATTTGATGATTCCGGTCGATAAAACCTGGAATCGACATGACCTCTATTTAAGTACGCTGGTGGTTCGTCCGGGAGATAAATCTCGTTCCGCGACGCCAAAACGTGCGGTTGGCGTGTTGCATTTGCCGCTTGGCGATGAAAACCGTCGCCTCGATCTGGCGTTGGAAACACCAACAAAAATGCGCCCCAATCAGCCATTAACCGTGAAAATCAAAGCCAGCAATAAAAATGGTGAGATGCCAAAACAGGTGAATGTGCTGGTGTCGGCCGTTGATAGTGGTGTGCTGAATATCACTGATTACGTTACACCAGATCCGTGGCAGGCATTCTTTGGTCAGAAACGTTATGGTGCTGATATTTACGATATTTACGGTCAGGTTATTGAAGGTCAGGGACGTCTGGCAGCGCTGCGCTTTGGTGGCGATGGCGATGAGCTGAAACGCGGGGGTAAACCGCCCGTGAACCACGTCAATATTGTTGCGCAACAGGCACAGCCGGTAACGCTCAACGAACAGGGGGAAGGCACGGTTACGCTACCCATTGGCGATTTTAATGGTGAGCTACGAGTCATGGCGCAGGCCTGGACAGCGGATGACTTCGGCAGCAGCGAAAGTAAAGTGGTTGTTGCCGCACCGGTGATAGCGGAACTGAATATGCCACGCTTTATGGCCAGCGGCGATACCTCGCGTCTGACGCTGGATATCACTAATCTTACCGATAAACCGCAAAAACTGAACGTTGCTCTGACCGCCAGCGGTTTACTTGAACTGGTGAGTAACTCGCCCGCAGGCGTTGAATTAGCGCCAGGCGTGCGAACTACGCTGTTTATCCCGGTACGCGCACTGACGGGCTATGGCGATGGCGAAATTCGGGCCACCATTAGCGGGTTAGTGTTACCGGGGGAAACCGTTGCCGATCAGCATAAGCAGTGGAAAATTGGCGTCCGTCCGGCATTCCCGGCACAAACGGTCAATTATGGTACGGCGTTGCAGCCTGGTGAAACATGGGCGATGCCAACTGATGGATTGCAAAACTTCTTGCCTGTTACGCTGGAAGGACAGTTGTTGTTGAGCGGCAAACCACCGCTGAACATTGCTCGTTATATTAAAGAGTTAAAAGCGTATCCTTACGGATGTCTGGAGCAAACCACCAGCGGCCTGTTCCCGTCACTTTATACCAACGCCGCCCAGCTACAGGCATTGGGTATCAAAGGCGACGGTGATGATAAACGCCGTGCGGCAGTCGATATTGGCATTTCGCGTTTGCTGCAAATGCAACGTGATAACGGCGGCTTTGCGCTGTGGGATAAAAACGGTGACGAAGAGTACTGGCTGACTGCCTACGTGATGGATTTTCTGGTTCGCGCAGGTGAGCAGGGTTACAGCGTGCCGACAGAAGTCATTAACCGGGGAAATGAGCGTCTGCTGCGCTATTTACAAGATCCGGGCATGATGTCGATTCCGTATGCGGATAACCTCAAAGCCAGCAAGTTTGCCATACAGTCTTATGCTGCGCTGGTACTGGCACGGCAGCAAAAAGCACCGCTGGGTGCACTGCGTGAAATCTGGGAGCGTCGTGCAGATGCTGCTTCGGGTTTGCCACTGTTGCAACTTGGCGTTGCGCTGAAAACGATGGGCGATGCGATGCGTGGTGAAGAAGCGATTGCACTGGCGCTGAAAACGCCGCGCAATGATGAGCGGAAATGGCTGGGCGATTACGGTAGCCCACTGCGCGACAACGCGTTGATGCTCTCCTTGCTGGAAGAGAACAAACTATTGCCAGATGATCAGAACACCTTATTGAACACGCTTTCGCAGCAGGCGTTTGGTGAACGTTGGCTATCAACTCAGGAAAGTAACGCGTTGTTCCTGGCTGCCCGTGCGATTCAGGATTTACCGGGCAAATGGCAGGCGCAAACGTCTTTCTCTGCCGCACCTCTGACAGGCGAGAAAGCGCAAAACAGCAATCTGAATAGCGATCAACTTGCAACTTTGCAGGTAACCAACAGTGGCGACCAACCGCTATGGCTGCGTGTGGATGCCAGCGGTTATCCGCAGTCTGCACCGCTTCCAGCGAATAATGTTCTGCAAATTGAGCGCCATATATTAGGTACTGATGGTAAGAGCAAGTCTCTGGACTCGTTGCGTAGTGGCGATCTGGTGCTGGTCTGGTTGCAGGTAAAAGCCAGTAACAGCGTGCCGGATGCGCTGGTGGTTGATTTGTTGCCAGCGGGTCTGGAACTGGAAAACCAGAACCTGGCGAACGGCAGCGCCAGTCTGGAACAAAGTGGTGGCGAAGTGCAAAACTTGCTCAATCAAATGCAGCAAGCGAGCATTAAGCACATTGAGTTCCGTGACGATCGCTTTGTGGCCGCGGTTGCCGTTGATGAATATCAACCGGTAACGCTGGTATATCTGGCGCGGGCGGTAACGCCGGGAACGTATCAGATGCCGCAGCCGATGGTGGAATCGATGTATGTTCCCCAATGGCGGGCGACGGGTGCGACTGAAGATTTGCTGATTGTCAGACCGTAAATGCCTCGTCTGTTAACAAAACGCGGCTGCTGGATAACGCTGGCAGCCGCGCCTTTTATCATCATTCTGGCGGCGTGGGGAGCAGATAAACTCTGGCCTCTGCCGCTACATGAAGTCAATCCCGCACGCGTGGTTGTGGCGCAGGACGGTACGCCACTGTGGCGCTTTGCTGATGCAGATGGTATCTGGCGTTATCCGGTAGCAATCGAAGATGTTTCTCCACGTTATATTGAAGCACTGATTAATTACGAAGATCGCTGGTTCTGGAAGCATCCTGGCGTAAACCCGTTCTCGGTGGCGCGCGCAGCCTGGCAGGATCTGACTTCTGGTCGGGTTATCTCTGGCGGTAGCACGCTCACCATGCAAGTGGCGCGTCTGCTTGATCCTCACCCCAAAACGTTTGGCGGCAAGATTCGTCAGCTCTGGCGCGCGTTTCAACTGGAGTGGCATCTGTCTAAACGTGAAATTCTGACTTTGTATCTTAATCGCGCCCCGTTTGGCGGTACGTTGCAGGGAGTTGGGGCAGCAAGTTGGGCTTATCTTGGGAAATCGCCTGCAAATTTAAGCTATTCCGAGGCAGCAATGCTGGCGGTATTACCGCAAGCACCCAGTCGGCTGCGCCCGGATCGCTGGCCGGAGCGTGCCGAGGCTGCGCGTAATAAAGTGCTCAAACGGATGGCAGTGCAAGGTGTATGGTTCCGTGAGCAGGTAAAAGAGTCAATCGAAGAACCTGTCTGGCTGGCACCCAGACAGATGCCAAAACTGGCACCGCTGTTTTCGCGGATGATGCTCGGTAAAAGTAAAAGCGACAAAATCGTTACTACACTGGATGCAGGCCTTCAGCGGCGTCTGGAAGAACTGGCGCTAAACTGGAAAGGACGATTGCCGCCGCGCAGTTCACTGGCGATGATCGTGGTTGATCATACTGATATGCGTGTTCGCGGCTGGGTAGGATCGGTTGATCTCAATGATGATTCACGCTTTGGTCATGTCGATATGGTTAATGCGATCCGATCGCCGGGATCGGTGCTTAAACCGTTTGTCTATGGTCTGGCGCTGGATGAGGGATTGATCCATCCGGCATCGTTGTTGCAGGACGTCCCCCGACGCACCGGCGATTATCGACCAGGTAACTTTGATAGCGGATTTCATGGCCCGATCAGCATGAGCGAGGCGCTGGTGCGCTCGCTGAACTTACCCGCCGTGCAGGTGCTGGAAGCCTATGGTCCGAAACGGTTTGCGGCAAAGCTGCGTAACATCGGGTTACCGCTGTTTCTGCCCAACGGTGCTGAGCCGAATCTGTCGCTCATTCTCGGCGGCGCAGGTGCAAAACTGGAAGATATGGCAGCAGCGTATACCGCTTTTGCTCGCCGCGGTAAGGCAGGTAAATTGCGCTTACAGCCTGACGACCCCCTGCTTGAACGCCCCTTAATGTCGCCGGGGGCTGCGTGGATCATCCGCCGGATCATGGCTGATGAAGCGCAACCCTTGCCGGATGGCGCTTTGCCGCGCATCGTACCACTGGCATGGAAAACTGGCACCAGTTATGGCTATCGAGATGCATGGGCGATAGGTATAAATGCTCGCTATATCATCGGTATCTGGACCGGCAGGCCGGACGGTACGCCTGTTGTTGGTCAGTTTGGCTTTGCCAGCGCCGTACCGCTGTTGAATCAGGTCAATAATATCTTACTGTCGCGCAGTGCAAATCTGCCAGAAGACCCACGTCCGAACTCTGTAAGCCGTGGTGTTATCTGCTGGCCGGGCGGGCAGTCTTTGCCGGAAGGTGACAGTAACTGTCGGCGTCGCCTGGCAACCTGGTTACTGGATGGAAGCCAGCCGCCAACTCTGTTACTGCCGGAGCAGGAAGGGATTAATGGCATACGTTTCCCTATCTGGCTGGATGAAAATGGCAAACGAGTCGCTGCCGATTGTCCACAGGCGCGACAAGAAATGATAAATGTCTGGCCGCTACCGCTGGAACCCTGGCTGCCTGCTCCGGAACGCCGGGCTGTGCGTTTGCCTCCGGCATCGACAATGTGCCCGCCATACGGTCGCGATGCCCAACTCCCGTTGCAACTAACAGGAGTACGTGATGGCACCATTATTAAGCGATTACCTGGCGCTGCTGATGCTTCTTTGCCTGTGCAAACCAGTGGTGGCGCAGGTGAACGCTGGTGGTTTCTTAATGGTGAGCCGTTAACTGAACGTGGGCGTAACGTTACGCTGCGTTTGAGTGAAAAAGGCGATTATCAATTACTGGTGATGGATGAAATGGGGCAAGTAGCGACGGTGAGATTTTCCATGCAGTAGTTTGTTTCACGACGGTTTGTTGCTTAAGCTCGGTTTATTTTAAAAAAATGTTACCTTCATCAATAGTCAACGGCCTTGTTGCTCATTATAATCCGCGCCATCTCGTACGCTGGTACAGACAACAACAGAACAATTTACAGAGGTAAAAATGGCTATTGAACGTACTTTTTCCATCATCAAACCGAACGCGGTAGCAAAAAACGTCATTGGTAGTATCTTTGCGCGCTTCGAAGCTGCAGGGTTCAAAATTGTCGGCACTAAAATGCTGCACCTGACCGTTGAACAGGCTCGTGGTTTTTATGCTGAACACGATGGAAAACCGTTCTTTGATGGTCTGGTTGAGTTCATGACCTCTGGCCCGATCGTGGTTTCTGTGCTGGAAGGCGAAAATGCGGTTCAGCGTCACCGCGATCTGCTCGGCGCAACCAACCCGGCAAATGCGCTGGCGGGTACTCTGCGTGCTGATTACGCTGACAGCCTGACTGAAAACGGCACCCACGGTTCTGATTCCGTAGAATCTGCCGCTCGCGAAATCGCTTATTTCTTCGGTGAAGGCGAAGTGTGTCCGCGCACGCGTTAATAATTTCGTAAATGCCGCGAGCAAACGTGGCATCCGTGCGCCAGAATTTGTACAATGCAGCGCCCCCGGACGAGCAGCCGCTCACCGGGGCGTTTCTTTTTTCAACCCTCCAGGGGCCATAACGTGTAATAACGAGGCCGGAATAGCATATGTCTGAACAATTAGTCACACCTGAAAACGTCACCACGAAAGATGGGAAAATCAACCTGCTGGATCTCAACCGTCAGCAGATGCGGGAGTTTTTTAAAGAGTTAGGTGAAAAACCCTTCCGCGCCGATCAGGTGATGAAGTGGATGTATCATTATTGCTGCGACAACTTTGATGAGATGACCGACATCAACAAAGTGTTGCGCGGCAAGCTGAAAGAGGTGGCGGAAATCCGCGCACCGGAAGTGGTTGAAGAACAGCGCTCATCTGACGGCACCATTAAATGGGCGATTGCCGTGGGCGATCAGCGCGTCGAAACGGTGTATATCCCGGAAGATGACCGAGCCACACTTTGTGTCTCTTCGCAGGTAGGGTGTGCGCTGGAGTGTAAATTCTGTTCCACCGCCCAGCAGGGCTTTAACCGTAACCTGCGGGTGTCGGAAATTATCGGCCAGGTGTGGCGGGCGGCGAAAATCGTCGGCGCAGCAAAAATCACCGGTCAGCGCCCAATCACTAACGTTGTTATGATGGGCATGGGCGAGCCGCTGCTTAACCTGAACAATGTGGTTCCGGCGATGGAAATCATGCTCGATGACTTTGGCTTTGGCCTGTCTAAACGCCGCGTGACGCTCTCTACTTCGGGCGTGGTTCCGGCGCTGGATAAACTGGGCGATATGATTGACGTTGCACTGGCAATCTCTCTGCATGCACCAAATGATGAAATTCGTGACGAAATTGTACCGATCAATAAAAAGTACAATATCGAAACTTTCCTTGCTGCGGTGCGCCGTTATCTGGAGAAATCCAACGCTAACCAGGGCCGTGTTACTATCGAGTACGTGATGCTCGACCACGTTAATGACGGTACTGAACACGCGCACCAACTGGCGGAGCTGCTGAAAGATACGCCGTGTAAGATCAACCTGATTCCGTGGAACCCGTTCCCGGGTGCGCCGTATGGTCGTAGCTCGAACAGCCGTATCGATCGCTTCTCAAAAGTACTGATGAGCTACGGTTTCACCACCATTGTGCGTAAAACCCGTGGTGATGATATCGACGCCGCTTGTGGCCAGTTAGCGGGAGATGTCATCGACCGTACTAAACGTACTCTGCGTAAACGGATGCAGGGTGAAACCATCGACATTAAAACGGTCTGATAGCCATTACGCCACGGTTACTTTATGTACCGTGGCGTAATGTTTTATGAATGTCGCATTAAGTTGCAATTGTCTGATCAATATTAACGGTGCGTTTTTGCTGACTTTAAGGCAGTATGTAACGATGCAACAGTAAGTTAGCTTTGATTCACGTGGGCTTTGTCACGAGCACACAGACAGTCTTATACTGTATGATAAAGGTTAACCTTACAGATGTTTCGCGGTGTGGGTGGGCGTGATGGTTCACCGGCATCCCAATTCTCATTTAAACGTACCTGCAGCGAATGAATACTGAAGCCACGCACGATCAAAATGAAGCACTTACCACCGGCGCTCGCTTGCGTAATGCCCGTGAACAAATTGGACTTAGCCAGCAAGCCGTTGCCGAACGACTTTGTTTGAAGGTTTCCACGGTACGCGACATTGAAGAAGATAAGGCACCAGCCGATCTTGCTTCAACATTCTTGCGCGGGTATATCCGCTCTTATGCGCGTCTGGTCCATATTCCAGAAGAAGAACTGCTGCCAGGGCTGGAAAAGCAGGCACCTCTGCGGGCCGCAAAAGTTGCGCCGATGCAGAGTTTCTCCCTCGGGAAGCGACGTAAAAAACGCGATGGCTGGTTGATGACCTTTACCTGGCTGGTTCTGTTTGTAGTGATTGGCCTGAGTGGTGCCTGGTGGTGGCAGGATCACAAAGCCCAGCAGGAAGAGATCACCACGATGGCTGATCAATCTACCGCGGAATTGAATAATAACCAGAGCCAGAGTGTACCGTTAGATACGGCTACTGATCAGAACAGTACCACTACGTCGCCATCGGCGGCGGAGACCACCGTTACGAACACGCAAGCGCCAGCCGTGACGACGCCAGTTCCTGCTGTAGATCCACAGCAGAACGCGGTTGTTCCTCCTTCGCAGGCGAATGTTGATACTGCGGCCACTACTACACCGGCGGCTCCGGTTGCAACAACGACGCCAGATGCCGCAGCATCATTGCCAA
Organism: Escherichia sp. 20412-1; assembly: GCF_003027595.1. Classification (NCBI taxonomy): domain Bacteria; kingdom Pseudomonadati; phylum Pseudomonadota; class Gammaproteobacteria; order Enterobacterales; family Enterobacteriaceae; genus Escherichia; species Escherichia sp. 20412-1. The sequence continues at coordinate 76,756 of NZ_PYQM01000006.1, forward strand.
CCGATCAGGCTGCTGTAACAACGCCAGCGGCTGATCCTAATGCACTGGTCATGAACTTTACCGCCGATTGCTGGCTGGAAGTTACCGATGCTACCGGTAAAAAACTGTTCAGCGGGATGCAACGTAAAGGCGGTAATTTGAATTTAGCCGGTCAGGCACCGTATAAACTGAAAATTGGTGCGCCAGCCGCAGTGCAGATCCAGTATCAAGGGAAACCTGTCGATCTGAGTCGTTTTATCAGAACTAACCAGGTTGCGCGTCTGACCCTAAATGCCGAACAATCACCGGCGCAGTAACAGACGGGTAACGCGGGAGATTTTTCATGCATAACCAGGCTCCAATTCAACGTAGAAAATCAACACGTATTTACGTTGGGAATGTGCCGATTGGCGATGGTGCTCCCATCGCCGTACAGTCCATGACTAATACGCGCACGACGGATGTCGAAGCGACGGTCAATCAAATCAAGGCGCTGGAACGTGTCGGTGCCGATATCGTTCGCGTCTCTGTACCGACGATGGACGCTGCAGAAGCGTTCAAACTTATCAAGCAGCAGGTTAATGTGCCGCTGGTGGCCGACATCCACTTCGACTATCGCATTGCGCTGAAAGTGGCGGAATATGGCGTTGATTGCTTGCGCATTAACCCTGGTAATATCGGCAATGAAGAGCGTATTCGCATGGTGGTTGACTGCGCGCGCGATAAAAACATTCCGATTCGTATTGGCGTTAACGCCGGATCGTTGGAAAAAGATCTGCAAGAAAAATATGGCGAACCGACGCCGCATGCGCTGCTGGAATCCGCTATGCGTCATGTTGATCATCTCGATCGCCTGAACTTTGATCAGTTCAAAGTCAGCGTGAAAGCGTCTGACGTCTTCCTGGCCGTGGAGTCTTACCGTCTGTTGGCAAAACAGATCGATCAGCCGTTGCATCTGGGTATTACCGAAGCCGGTGGCGCACGTAGCGGGGCAGTGAAATCCGCTATTGGTTTAGGTCTGCTGTTGTCGGAAGGCATTGGCGATACGCTGCGCGTATCACTGGCGGCAGATCCGGTTGAAGAGATCAAAGTCGGTTTTGATATTTTGAAATCGCTGCGGATCCGTTCGCGCGGGATCAACTTCATTGCCTGTCCGACCTGTTCTCGTCAGGAATTCGACGTTATTGGTACGGTCAACGCGCTGGAGCAGCGTCTGGAAGATATCATCACCCCGATGGACGTTTCTATCATCGGCTGTGTGGTGAACGGTCCTGGCGAGGCGTTGGTTTCCACGCTTGGCGTCACGGGCGGCAACAAGAAAAGCGGCCTCTATGAAGATGGCGTGCGCAAAGACCGTCTGGACAACAACGACATGATCGACCAGTTGGAAGCACGCATTCGTGCAAAAGCCAGCCAACTGGACGAAGCGCGTCGAATTGACGTTCAGCAGGTTGAAAAATAATAACGTGATGGGAAGCGTCTCGCTTCCCGTGTATGATTGAACCCGCATGGCTCCCGAAATATTGAGGGAAGCGTTGAGGGTTCATTTTTATATTCAGAAAGAGAATAAACGTGGCAAAAAACATTCAAGCCATTCGCGGCATGAACGATTACCTGCCTGGCGAAACGGCCATCTGGCAGCGCATTGAAGGCACACTGAAAAACGTGCTCGGCAGCTACGGTTACAGTGAAATCCGCTTGCCGATTGTAGAGCAGACCCCGCTATTCAAACGTGCGATTGGTGAAGTCACCGACGTGGTTGAAAAAGAGATGTACACCTTTGAGGATCGCAATGGCGACAGCCTGACTTTGCGCCCTGAAGGGACGGCGGGCTGTGTACGCGCCGGCATCGAGCATGGTCTTCTGTACAATCAGGAACAGCGTCTGTGGTATATCGGGCCAATGTTCCGTCACGAGCGTCCGCAAAAAGGGCGTTATCGTCAGTTCCATCAGTTGGGCTGCGAAGTCTTCGGTCTGCAAGGCCCGGATATCGACGCCGAACTGATTATGCTCACCGCCCGCTGGTGGCGCGCGCTGGGTATCTCTGAACACGTTACCCTCGAGCTGAACTCAATTGGTTCGCTGGAAGCGCGTGCCAATTACCGCGATGCGCTGGTTGCTTTCCTCGAACAGCATAAAGAAAAGCTGGACGAAGACTGCAAACGCCGCATGTATACCAACCCGCTGCGCGTGCTGGACTCCAAGAATCCGGAAGTGCAGGCGCTACTTAACGATGCTCCGGCGTTGGGCGATTATCTGGACGAAGAGTCTCGCGAGCACTTTGCTGGTCTTTGCAAACTGCTGGAGAGTGCAGGTATCGCCTACACCGTAAATCAGCGTCTGGTTCGTGGTCTGGATTACTACAACCGTACCGTTTTCGAGTGGGTGACTAACAGTCTTGGTTCTCAGGGCACAGTGTGCGCAGGCGGTCGTTATGACGGTCTGGTGGAACAACTGGGCGGACGCGCAACACCGGCAGTGGGTTTTGCAATGGGCCTCGAACGTCTTGTGTTGTTAGTTCAGGCAGTTAATCCGGAATTTAAAGCCGATCCTGTTGTCGATATATACCTGGTGGCCTCAGGTGCTGATATTCAATCTGCGGCTATGGCATTAGCTGAGCGTCTGCGTGATGAATTACCTGGCGTGAAATTGATGACCAACCACGGCGGCGGCAACTTTAAGAAACAGTTTGCCCGTGCTGATAAATGGGGCGCATGTGTTGCTGTGGTGCTGGGTGAGTCCGAAGTGGCCAACGGCACGGCAGTGGTGAAGGATTTGCGCTCTGGTGAGCAAACGGCAGTTGCGCAGGATAGCGTGGCCGCGCATTTGCGCACGTTACTGGGTTAAGGAAGGAGAAGGACAGCGTGGAAATTTACGAGAACGAAAACGACCAGGTTGAAGCAGTTAAACGCTTTTTTGCTGAAAATGGCAAAGCACTGGCTGTTGGGGTGATTTTAGGTGTTGGCGCACTGATTGGCTGGCGCTACTGGAACAGCCATCAGGTTGAGTCCTCACGATCCACTTCTCTTGCTTATCAAAATGCGGTTACCGCAGTGAGCGAAGGCAAACCGGACAGCATCCCGGCGGCGGAAAAATTCGCTGCTGAAAATAAAAATACTTATGGCGCGCTGGCTTCTTTGGAACTTGCGCAGCAATTTGTTGACAAAAATGAACTAGAGAAAGCTGCCACCCAATTACAACAAGGGTTGGCGGACACGAGCGATGAAAATCTCAAAGCCGTGATAAATCTGCGTCTTGCCCGAGTTCAGGTGCAGCTCAAGCAGGCTGATGCCGCGCTGAAAACCCTCGATACCATTAAAGGTGAAGGTTGGGCTGCTATTGTTGCTGACCTGCGTGGTGAAGCATTGCTGAGCAAAGGTGATAAGCAAGGTGCGCGTAGTGCGTGGGAAACAGGCGTGAAAAGCGATGTTACCCCGGCACTGAGTGAAATGATGCAGATGAAAATTAATAATTTGTCCATCTGAGAGGGACCCGATGCAATTGCGTAAATTACTGCTGCCAGGAATGCTTTCCGTTACCCTTTTAAGCGGCTGTTCGCTGTTTAACAGTGAAGAAGATGTGGTGAAGATGTCCCCATTACCGACCGTTGAAAACCAGTTTACGCCGACCACGGCGTGGAGCACTTCCGTTGGTAGCGGCATTGGTAACTTCTACTCTAATCTTCATCCGGCATTGGCGGATAACGTTGTCTATGCTGCCGATCGCGCTGGTTTGGTTAAAGCGATGAATGCGGATGACGGCAAAGAAATCTGGTCTGTCAGTCTGGCCGAGAAAGATGGCTGGTTATCTAAAGAGCCTGCGTTACTTTCCGGCGGCGTGACCGTCGCGGGTGGTCATGTCTATATTGGCAGCGAAAAAGCGCAGGTTTACGCGCTGAACACCAGCGATGGTACTGTTGCATGGCAAACCAAAGTAGCGGGTGAAGCACTTTCTCGTCCGGTAGTCAGTGACGGTCTGGTTTTGATTCACACCAGCAACGGTCAGTTGCAGGCGTTGAACGAAGCTGACGGCGCTGTTAAATGGACAGTTAACCTCGATATGCCTTCGCTCTCTCTGCGTGGCGAGTCTGCGCCAGCAACTGCATTTGGTGCGGCAGTGGTCGGTGGTGATAATGGTCGCGTCAGTGCTGTGTTGATGCAGCAGGGACAGATGATTTGGCAGCAGCGTATCTCCCAGGCGACCGGTTCTACCGAAATCGACCGTTTGAGCGATGTTGATACTACGCCGGTTGTGGTGAACGGTGTTGTTTTCGCGCTGGCCTATAATGGTAACCTGACGGCGCTTGATTTGCGCAGTGGTCAGATTATGTGGAAACGCGAGTTGGGTTCGGTGAATGATTTCATCGTCGACGGCAACCGCATCTATCTGGTCGATCAAAATGACCGGGTGATGGCGCTGACCATCGACGGTGGCGTTACACTGTGGACTCAAAGCGATCTGCTGCATCGCCTGCTGACGTCCCCGGTGCTGTATAATGGCAATCTGGTGGTGGGTGACAGCGAAGGTTATCTGCACTGGATTAACGTTGAAGATGGCCGTTTCGTTGCCCAGCAAAAAGTTGATAGCTCCGGTTTCCAGACTGACCCGGTTGCCGCTGATGGCAAACTGCTGATCCAGGCAAAAGACGGGACCGTGTATTCCATTACACGTTAATCGTCTCTGTCGTTCACTTTGAAAACGGCTCCTGGACAGGGGCCGTTTTCCTGTTTTTAACAACGACGCGAAAATTGCGGGCGTTGTCTGATGATTTATAAAAATGAGGCTTTAAACATGGTACCTGTGGTCGCGCTTGTCGGGCGCCCTAACGTAGGAAAATCCACGTTATTTAACCGTCTAACTCGCACCCGAGATGCGCTGGTTGCGGATTTCCCGGGTCTGACTCGTGACCGTAAGTACGGTCGTGCGGAAATTGAAGGCCGCGAGTTTATCTGTATTGATACCGGCGGGATTGACGGCACAGAAGACGGTGTAGAAACCCGCATGGCGGAACAATCGCTGCTGGCGATTGAAGAGGCGGATGTGGTGCTGTTTATGGTGGATGCACGCGCGGGTCTGATGCCAGCGGATGAAGCCATTGCCAAACATCTGCGTTCCCGCGAAAAGCCAACCTTCCTGGTGGCGAATAAAACTGACGGACTGGATCCGGATCAAGCAATCGTTGATTTTTATTCACTTGGTTTAGGTGAAATCTACCCGATTGCCGCTTCGCATGGTCGTGGTGTTTTGAGTCTGCTTGAGCATGTTCTGCTGCCGTGGATGGAAGATATCGCGCCGCAAGAAGAAGTGGATGAAGACGCGGAATATTGGGCGCAATTTGAAGCGCAAGAGAATGGCGAGGAAGAAGAAGAGGAAGACGACTTCGATCCGCAAAGTCTGCCGATCAAACTGGCGATAGTGGGTCGTCCGAACGTGGGTAAGTCTACACTCACTAACCGTATTCTCGGTGAAGAGCGCGTGGTGGTTTACGACATGCCCGGGACTACGCGCGACAGCATCTACATTCCAATGGAACGTGATGGACGTGAGTATGTACTCATTGACACAGCAGGCGTACGTAAACGTGGCAAAATTACCGATGCGGTAGAGAAGTTCTCGGTAATCAAAACGTTGCAGGCAATTGAAGATGCCAACGTTGTGATGCTGGTGATTGATGCACGCGAAGGTATTTCCGATCAGGATCTCTCCCTGCTGGGCTTTATTCTCAATAGTGGGCGCTCACTTGTGATTGTGGTGAACAAGTGGGATGGCCTGAGCCAGGAAGTGAAGGAGCAGGTGAAAGAGACGCTGGACTTCCGTCTGGGCTTTATCGATTTTGCTCGCGTGCACTTTATCTCTGCGTTGCATGGTAGTGGCGTTGGTAACCTGTTTGAATCAGTGCGTGAAGCGTATGACAGCTCTACCCGTCGCGTAGGCACGTCTATGCTGACGCGTATCATGACTATGGCTGTTGAAGACCACCAGCCGCCGCTGGTTCGCGGTCGTCGCGTGAAGCTGAAATATGCCCACGCCGGTGGTTACAACCCGCCGATTGTGGTAATCCACGGCAACCAGGTAAAAGACCTGCCGGATTCCTATAAGCGTTATCTGATGAATTACTTCCGCAAATCTCTGGATGTGATGGGTACGCCGATTCGTATTCAGTTCAAAGAAGGGGAAAACCCGTATGCGAACAAGCGTAACACCCTGACGCCGACCCAGATGCGTAAGCGCAAGCGTCTGATGAAGCACATCAAAAAAAATAAGTAATAGTAGGTAAGTACTTATCTATAGTTTCCCTCTCGTAAGTAGGGGGAAACTTATCGAAGGAGTTTATATGGAACTCAACTGCCCAATCTGTCAGAAACCTCTCGAGCGTAATGGTGACATCGCTCATTGTGAAACCTGTGACAAAAATTTCTCTCTCCAGGCATTGTGCCCTGATTGCCATCAGCCTTTGCAGGTACTCAAAGCCTGCGGTGCGGTAGATTACTTCTGTCAGAATGGTCACGGGCTTATTTCCCGCAAACGTGTTGAGTTTGTCCTTCCTGAATATTAAGTTTTATTTAAAATTTATATTCACACTATAAAAATTAGATTTATCAGTGTCTGGTCGATAAACAGATCGGTTAGACCATTTTAATTAAAATTGTATTTATATTTGCTTGAGTGATTTTTCCTTTATGTGTGGAATATACTGCCTGTCATTATTAATTTTTTGTATTGATATATTATTCAGGGATGGTGCATTGGGGGCACTGTATTGTAATGATGCTGATCTCTGGTGCAGCCATTGCCGCACCGGAGACAAACATTAAACAAAATAACGACCCATAGCTCGAGTTCGGCAGCGAAGCGACCCGACAAGAAGCACAAAATAATAAAGGAACTTCATTTAAAGAACGCAGTGCCGATTACATCACCAACTCTGCAACACAAGGGTTTGAAAAACACATCGACCTCTGTTGAAAACAGAATTACCTTCTGGTGCAGTTGTTGTGGTGGCACCAAATGTCGCCAACGAAACCTGGGCGTTGGGACACTGAGTTGATTCAGGCAAATGTGATATAGCAAAACAGTGTGGAAGTATGAGTAATACGGCAGGGTACATTCAGTGATGCCCGGATTATATCTGGTGTTGGCATGGTGATATTGCCGGATGCGATACTGGCGCATCTTATCCGGCCTACGGATTAGCCGCTTTTTTACGTGGTTTGCGGGTTTTCATAACTGAACTGACTTCGCTGACCACCACGCCATCACCTAACCGCGTGGTCAACGTATCGCCCGCTTTGACCTGCTTAACCTGTTTCAGCACTGTGCCATCGGCGGCGCTGGTTACGCTATATCCACGCGCCAGTGTTGACAGCGGGCTCACGGCTTCCAGGTGTGTTACTGCATTACCAAAACGTTCACGTGTTACGCTAAGTTGTGCGTGTAACACTTCCGCCAGACGATATTCCAGTTGCTGAATCCGCGTTTGCGCGCGATGAATACGTGACTGCGGATTTTGCTGGGTTAGTCGCTGTGTTAATCGCTGCTGTTGCTGTCCGACACGTTTTAGCTGATTTTCCAGTGCAAAGCTCATCCGCTTTTGTAGACGTTCGAGAGTGGTTTGCTGACGCGCCAGCCGTAGCTGTGGGTGCTGCTGCTGTAATCGATGATGAATCTGTGTAAAACGCCGGGTGCGATTGGCGAGATAATAATCCATCGCCATCTCCAGTCGCTGACGGGCAGATTGCACCTGACGGAGTAATTCTTGCTGATTACGGCTCACCACTTCGGCGGCAGCCGATGGTGTGGGTGCTCGTAAATCGGCAACAAAATCGGCAATGGTCACATCAGTTTCATGTCCAACGGCGCTGACAACCGGAATGTGACTGGCAAAAATCGCCCGCGCTACGCGTTCGTCGTTAAAACTCCATAAATCTTCCAGCGACCCGCCGCCGCGCCCGACAATCAATACGTCGCACTCGTTGCGCTTATTCGCCAGTTCAATGGCGCGAACAATTTGCCCAGGCGCATCATCACCCTGTACGGCGGTAGGATAGATGATCACGGGTAGAGACGGATCGCGGCGTTTAAGCACATGCAAAATATCGTGCAACGCGGCACCGGTTTTTGAGGTGATGACACCTACACAGTGCGCGGGGGAGGGGAGTGGCTTCTTAAACTGTTGATCGAACAAACCTTCAGCCTGCAATTTCGCTTTTAGCTGTTCATACTTCTGTTGCAACAAGCCTTCACCGGCGGGCTGCATACTTTCAACGATTATCTGATAGTCACCACGCGGCTCATACAGCGTAATATTGGCGCGAACCAGCACCTGTTGCCCGTGCTGTGGGCGAAAGGCTACCCGGCGGTTGCTGTTACGGAACATTGCGCAGCGCACCTGGGCGGTATCGTCTTTGAGCGTAAAATACCAGTGACCGGAAGCCGGTTGCGTGAAGTTAGATATTTCACCGCTGATCCATACCTGTCCCATCTCATGCTCAAGCAGCAGACGAACCGTTTGATTCAGGCGACTAACGGTAAAAATTGCAGGGGATTGAGAAGGTAACATGTGAGCGAGATCAAATTCTAAATCAGCAAGTTATTCAGTCGATAGTAACCCGCCAGCAGGGGATAGCAAGCATTTTTTGCAAAAAGGGGTAGATGCAATCGGTTACGCTCTGTATAATGCCGCGGCAATATTTATTAACCACTCTGGTCGAGATATTGCCCATGCTACGTATCGCTAAAGAAGCTCTGACGTTTGACGACGTTCTCCTCGTTCCTGCTCATTCTACCGTCCTGCCGAATACCGCTGACCTCAGCACTCAACTGACGAAAACTATTCGTCTGAACATCCCTATGCTTTCCGCAGCAATGGATACCGTAACGGAAGCGCGCCTGGCTATTGCCCTGGCTCAGGAAGGCGGTATTGGCTTTATCCACAAAAACATGTCCATTGAACGCCAGGCGGAAGAAGTTCGCCGCGTGAAAAAACACGAGTCTGGCGTGGTGACTGACCCGCAGACTGTTCTGCCAACCACGACTCTGCGCGAGGTGAAAGAACTGACCGAGCGTAACGGTTTTGCTGGCTACCCGGTAGTAACCGAAGAAAATGAACTGGTTGGTATCATCACCGGTCGTGACGTGCGTTTTGTGACCGACCTGAATCAGCCGGTTAGCGTTTACATGACGCCGAAAGAGCGTTTGGTGACCGTGCGTGAAGGCGAAGCCCGTGAAGTTGTGCTGACCAAAATGCACGAAAAACGCGTTGAGAAAGCGCTGGTGGTTGATGATGAATTCCACCTGATTGGCATGATCACCGTGAAAGATTTCCAGAAAGCGGAGCGTAAACCGAACGCCTGTAAAGACGAGCAAGGCCGTCTGCGTGTTGGTGCGGCGGTTGGTGCTGGCGCAGGTAACGAAGAGCGTGTTGATGCGCTGGTGGCCGCTGGTGTTGACGTTCTGCTGATCGACTCCTCTCACGGTCACTCTGAAGGTGTTCTGCAACGTATTCGCGAAACCCGAGCCAAATACCCGGATCTGCAAATCATCGGCGGTAACGTCGCCACTGCTGCAGGCGCTCGTGCGCTGGCGGAAGCCGGTTGTAGCGCGGTTAAAGTTGGTATCGGCCCTGGTTCTATTTGTACCACCCGTATCGTCACTGGCGTAGGTGTTCCGCAGATCACCGCCGTTGCTGACGCAGTAGAAGCCCTGGAAGGCACCGGTATTCCAGTTATCGCTGACGGTGGTATTCGCTTCTCCGGCGATATCGCTAAAGCTATCGCTGCTGGCGCAAGCGCGGTGATGGTAGGCTCCATGCTGGCAGGTACGGAAGAATCTCCGGGTGAAATCGAACTCTACCAGGGCCGTTCTTATAAATCTTACCGTGGTATGGGCTCTCTGGGCGCGATGTCCAAAGGTTCTTCTGACCGTTACTTCCAGAGCGACAACGCCGCTGACAAACTGGTGCCAGAAGGCATCGAAGGCCGTGTGGCTTACAAAGGTCGCCTGAAAGAGATCATCCACCAGCAGATGGGCGGTCTGCGCTCCTGTATGGGCCTGACCGGCTGTGGTACTATCGACGAACTGCGTACTAAAGCGGAGTTTGTACGTATCAGCGGTGCTGGCATTCAGGAAAGCCACGTTCATGACGTGACCATCACCAAAGAGTCCCCGAACTACCGTATGGGCTCCTGATTCTCTTCGCCCGACTTCATGTCGGGCGATTTATATTATCTGTTTCACTTGCCTCGGAATAAGCGTCAATGACGGAAAACATTCATAAGCATCGCATCCTCATTCTGGACTTCGGTTCACAGTACACCCAACTGGTTGCGCGCCGCGTGCGTGAGCTGGGCGTTTACTGTGAACTGTGGGCATGGGATGTGACAGAAGCACAAATTCGTGACTTCAACCCAAGCGGCATTATTCTTTCCGGCGGCCCGGAAAGCACCACCGAAGAAAACAGCCCGCGAGCGCCGCAGTATGTCTTTGAAGCAGGCGTACCGGTATTCGGCGTTTGCTATGGTATGCAGACCATGGCGATGCAGTTAGGTGGCCATGTTGAAGCCTCTAACGAGCGTGAGTTTGGTTATGCACAGGTTGAAGTACAAACTGATAGCGCGCTCATTCGTGGCATCGAAGATGCGTTAAGTGCAGACGGCAAACCGCTGCTTGACGTGTGGATGAGCCACGGCGATAAGGTAACTGCAATTCCTGAGGGTTTCGTTACCGTAGCCAGCACCGAAAGTTGCCCGTTTGCCATAATGGCTAACGAAGAAAAACGTTTCTATGGCGTACAGTTCCACCCGGAAGTGACTCACACCCGTCAGGGGATGCGTATGCTGGAGCGTTTTGTGCGCGATATCTGCCAGTGTGAAGCACTGTGGACACCAGCAAAAATTATCGATGACGCCGTAGCCCGCATTCGCGAGCAGGTGGGCGATGATAAAGTGATCCTTGGCCTCTCTGGTGGCGTGGACTCTTCTGTTACTGCGATGCTTCTGCACCGTGCTATCGGTAAAAACCTGACCTGCGTATTCGTCGACAACGGCCTGCTGCGTCTGAATGAAGCTGAACAGGTAATGGATATGTTTGGTGATCGCTTCGGCCTGAACATCATTCACGTTCCGGCAGAAGAGCGTTTCCTGGCTGCGCTGGCGGGTGAAAACGATCCGGAAGCTAAACGTAAAATCATCGGTCGCGTCTTTGTTGAAGTATTCGATGAAGAAGCGCTGAAACTGGAAGATGTAAAGTGGCTGGCGCAGGGGACTATCTACCCTGACGTTATTGAATCCGCCGCTTCTGCGACGGGTAAAGCGCACGTTATCAAATCTCACCACAACGTAGGCGGCCTGCCGAAAGAGATGAAGATGGGCCTGGTTGAACCGCTGAAAGAGCTGTTCAAAGACGAAGTGCGTAAGATTGGTCTGGAGCTGGGTCTGCCGTACGACATGCTGTACCGCCACCCGTTCCCGGGGCCTGGCCTTGGCGTTCGCGTGTTGGGTGAAGTGAAGAAAGAGTACTGCGACCTGCTGCGCCGTGCGGATGCCATCTTCATTGAAGAACTGCGTAAAGCTGATCTGTACGACAAAGTCAGCCAGGCATTCACTGTCTTCCTGCCAGTACGCTCCGTAGGCGTAATGGGCGATGGTCGTAAATATGACTGGGTTGTCTCTCTGCGTGCTGTCGAAACCATCGACTTTATGACCGCACACTGGGCGCACCTGCCGTATGATTTCTTAGGGCGCGTTTCCAACCGTATTATCAATGAAGTGAATGGTATTTCCCGCGTGGTGTATGACATCAGCGGTAAGCCGCCAGCTACTATTGAGTGGGAATAAACCCGAACACTAAATGCTGAGGTTTTCTATTCGTACGAGGCTTCAGCATATTTTGGTAACAAAACCCTCTGTTCATCCACTGGAGGGTTTTTTATGCAATTAAAAAGCCCATAATCCTCACGAATTACAGGCCTGGTAGTGGAAAGACGATTAATTAAACCAACTGTCTGATTTATTCTCTTCTGCTTTACCCACGCTTTTCATCAAATCACGACCACCTTCAGTCATATTCCTGTTAGCGTCAGCTTCAGATTGTACAACATCGGTTTGCGCTGCTTTGTGTTTCAGTTCCTGATCGATAAATTCGTTCTCACGCTTAACGCGCGCTTCTTCTTTTGCCAGCGCCAGTTTTTGCTTCTGAATCTCTAAGTTGCGCAGCTCATCTTCATAACTTTGATCGCGCTTTTTATCCGCAGTGAATTCGGCGTCCCGTTTATCCTGGCGAGCTTTTTTATCCGCTGCTGCTGCTGCCGCTCTTTTATTCGCTGCGGCCTGAGCGTTTGCGCGCCGTTGCTTCTCTTGCTGGATTTCCCTGTTGCGCTCCGCAACCCATTCGTCATGCTGCCTTTGTTCTTCATTTTTGCCTTGCTGTTCAGCTTCTGCGACCGCAGAGAGTTGATCCTGTAATGAAGAGGCGAAAGCCGGGCTACTAACAGCAGCTAATATGGCGGCGCAAAGAAAAACTTTCTTCATGAGTCCTCCTGATAGTTAGCTCTTTTCAGGACATTTTGTATTTGGCTGAATACGCGTTTCGTTATAAGTGGTGGTAATAACAACGGCTAAACCCGTTGTGAACTGGCATTCTTTACCCACCTGGGTGGAGGTGTACACTTTGGTGCCTTCCTTATAAGTTAAAGAGACACCTTCCACTAAGGTTTTATCATTCACCATAGTACCCGCTGCCGCGCCTACAGCTCCGCCACCAACTGCACCAGCCGTTGTTCCGGAGTTACTACCAGATCCAACGTTATGGCCGATAACGCCGCCTGCGACAGCGCCAATAAGTGCGCCAAAGGCTTGCGCATTCCGTTTATTTTGTGAGTTATCTACGGCAACTTTTGCGGGAAGAATGGAGATAATATTAACGGTTTTAGTTTCTTGCTTTGTATTCAGTTGATCGGTTTGATAGACATCGGCGGCATGGTCGTCAGCATTTGACTGGCATCCTGCCAGGGTGAATGACGCTAAAATTGCCACAGGCAGAAAACATTTTTTAAATTTCATCACTATTCCTTGTTGTACACATTACGAAAAATAAGACATTTAAGATCATCAAAAGAAGAAAGTAAATGTATTGCGGATAAAGGAATAGATTTAATTTATTAAAATTCACCAGGATAATAAATTAATAAAAAATATAATTGAAATATATATATTAATTTAATGTTTATTCCGTCCTTAGGCAAGATGATCGTCAGTCAGGGCAAAGAGGCGAGATTTAAGGTGAAAGAATGCTTGCCGCTTTGATAACAACAAAGAGCAACAGCATCTGACAACATTGAGCCGTCTTGTTCAGGAAGGATGACGAAGGTAACCGCTAACGTTGTACCGATGATTCGATAGAGAGTGTGGATTGTTGAGCTTCTTTTTTGCTCTGATGATGCTGCCAGGCACTGACGGACGAGTAGATAAAGCGGCCAAAGAAGAAGATAAAGCTAATGAGTAGTACGATACGGGTCATACGACTGTTAAATCGGTGTCGTTTTCGCATACTGGTTGCCTGACTCACAAAAGGTTCCTTGAAGTATGTCCCACTCAGGAGACGGTACTTACATTAAGGCACATCAGGAAAAAATGGTCAATTCTTCGTTATGTAAAAAAGCGTCAGTGGATACATATTTTAATGTTATGGAAATTAATTTAATTATTTACAGTGCTGATGTAATAATGATGAATTAACATAATAAACGTAATAATTCATTAATCAGGGTTATTTTGTTTGATATATATCAATTGGAACTTTCATATGACACTTAGAATCAATGTCCTCTATAGCGATGAGTAATCATCTTTCGAAGTCAGGTGGGATGCCTGTCTGAATACACCCCTTCAGGATGTGGGGGATTCTGCTGAGCATCTATGAAACTGAATGCAACTTATATAAAAATACGTGATAAATGGTGGGGGCTTCCGCTGATCCTGCCTTCTTTAATTTTACCTGTTTTCGCACAAATAAATACTTTCGCGCATATTTCCTCTGGTGAAGTATTTCTCTTTTATCTGCCCCTGGCTCTGATGATCAGCATGATGATGTTTTTTGGCTGGGCAGCATTACCGGGTATAGCATTAGGCATTTTTGTTCGTAAGTATGCGGAGCTTGGCCTTTACGAAACGCTTTCGTTAACGGCTAATTTTATTATCATTATTATTATTTGTTGGGGCGGTTACAGGGTCTTTACTCCCCGGCGTAACAACGTTTCACATGGCGATACCCGCTTAATTTCCCAGCGAATTTTTTGGCAGATTTTTTTTCCTGCAACGTTGTTCCTGGTGCTTTTCCAGTTTGCGGCGTTTGTAGGATTACTGGCGAGCAAAGAAAATCTGGTAGGCGTCATGCCTTTTAACCTTGGAACCTTAATCAATTATCAGGCCCTGCTGGTCGGTAATCTTATCGGTGTCCCGCTGTGCTATTTCATCATTCGGGTGGTGCGAAATCCACTTTATTTACGTAGCTATTATTCGCAGTTAAAACAGCAGGTTGACAGAAAAGTGACCAAAAAAGAATTTGCGATCTGGTTACTGGCTTTAGGTACGTTGCTGTTGCTGTTATGTATGCCGTTAAATGAAAAAAGCACAATTTTTAGCACCAACTATACGTTATCGTTATTGTTGCCGCTGATGATGTGGGGAGCAATGCGCTACGGCTATAAGTTTATATCGCTGCTCTGGGCGGTAGTGCTGATGATCAGTATTCACTGCTATCAGAATTACATTCCCCTTTATCCAGGATATACCACGCAACTGACCATAACTTCCTCCAGTTATTTAGTTTTTTCTTTTATTGTCAATTATATGGCTGTACTGGCAACCCGTCAGCGAGCGGTGGTCAGACGCATTCAACGGCTTGCCTATGTGGACCCGGTTGTTCATCTGCCAAATATTCGCGCCCTGAACCGCGCGCTGCGCGATGCACCCTGGTCCGTGCTATGTTATTTACGCATCCTAGGCATGGAAATGCTGGTAAAGAACTATGGCATCATGCTACGCATTCAATATAAACAAAAAATTTCACACTGGCTGACATCATTGCTGGAGCCGGGCGAATCTGTTTATCAGCTTTCCGGCAACGACCTTGCGTTACGATTGAATACAGAATCACACCAGGAGCGCATTACCGCGCTGGATAACCATCTGAAGCAGTTTCGTTTCTTTTGGGATGGAATGCCGTTACAACCTCAGATTGGCGTTAGTTATTGCTATGTCCGCTCACCGGTTAATCATATATACCTGCTGCTCGGGGAGTTAAATACGGTTGCCGAACTTTCCATCGTGACCAATACCCCGGAAAATATGCAACGTCGTGGGGCAATGTATTTACAACGGGAATTAAAAGACAAAGTGGCGATGATGAATCGGCTACAGCAGGCGCTTGAGCATAACCAGTTTTGCCTGATGGCCCAGCCGATTACTGGGGTGCGTGGTGATGTCTATCATGAAATTCTGCTGCGCATGAAAGGAGAGAACGATGAACTCATCAATCCTGACAATTTCTTACCGGTTGCGCATGAATTTGGCTTATCGTCCAGCATCGACATGTGGGTCATCGAACATACACTGCAATTTATGGCGGAAAATAGAGAAAAAATGCCTGCCCGCCGATTTGCTATTAACCTGTCGCCAACTTCCGTTTGTCAGGCGCATTTTCCTTTGAACGTCAGTCATTTTTTAGCTAAATATCAAATAGAAGCGTGGCAGCTTATTTTTGAGGTAACAGAAAGTAATATCCTGACCAATGTTAAACAGGCACAGAATACGTTGCAGCATCTTCAGGAGTTAGGATGCCAAATTGCAATTGATGATTTTGGCACCGGCTATGCCAGTTATGCGCGGCTAAAAAATGTGAATGCTAATTTATTAAAAATTGATGGCAGCTTCATACGCAATATTGTCTCGAATAGTCTGGATTACCAGATAGTGGCGTCAATTTGTCATCTGGCGCGAATGAAGAAAATGCAAGTGGTTGCGGAATATGTTGAAAATGAAGAGATTCGCCAGGCGGTTCATTCTTTGGGTATTGATTACCTGCAAGGCTTTTTGATTGGTGAACCGCAACTGTTAGTGGATATGCTGGATGAAAGAGAACCTGTCCGGGAAAGCGCGTAATTTATTGGGGCCGACATAACATGTTGGCCCGTTTTCATTTCATCTTAAGCCGCGATTTCAGGCGTGCTTTCTTCTTCAATTTTTAACCGCCAGCCAGCCACGCCTTCCCAGTATTCTTGCTCTTTTTCCAGATCAAGCAGAACCAGCGCGTTCTGGCTAAACCAGTCATGCGGAAAACGCAGAGTCCAGTGGCTGTCATCGGTAATCAGCGTTAATGTCGGTGGGGTAGTGGTTGCCTGACGTTGGTTGTTTAGCAATACGCCAAGGCGCAATAGCTGGATTAAGGGCAGAAACTGCTTCTTCTTAAACAGCGTAAAGCGCGGCAGATCGTCGAGCTTAATCGCTTTACGGTGATAGCGTACCAGCGTCGCCATCATCAATTGTTGTTCCTGATTAAAACCCGGTAAGTCGCTGTTTTGCAGGATATAGGCCGAATGGCGATGCAATCCGCTATGGTTGATATTTAACCCGACCTCATGCAGCATGGCGGCCCAGCGTAGCAAGGCTTCCAGTTGCGGATGCGCCAGCTTCGGTTGTTGTTCCCGCCACTGTTCGTACATCTGCATGGTGGTTTCCAGCACCCGCCGTGCCTGTTCACTGTCAATGTGATACTGGTTGGCGAGGCTGCTGGCGGTACGACTACGTACATCCTGATGGCGAAAACGGCCTTCCATTTCATAAAGTACGCCTTCGCGTAGCGCACCGTCAGAAAGCCGCAGTTCACGGATAGCTAAGGCATCAAACACACCGCATAAAATTGCCAGTCCAGGGACAAATACGGTTTTCCGTTCTTCGGAAAGGCCCGGTAAACTAAGCGATGCAAAATTACGATGGCGTAAAACTTCTTTCACCAGTTTTTCGAGACGTTCCGGGGTAATAATCCCGTCTTTCTCGCCCATTTCCATCAACACTTCATGGGCGGCTTTAATGGTGCCGGAAGCGCCCATTGCCACGTTCCAGCCCTGAATCCGGAATTGCCAGGTTAAGGTTTCCAGTTTTTGCGCCGCTGCCATGCGTGCGCGCTGAAAATTCTCTTTATTGATGACGCCACCCTGGAAATAAAGCTGGGCAAAGCTGACGCAACCCATTCGGCGGCTTTCCACGAGAATGGGTTCAAAATTTTCGCCAATCACCAGTTCCGTTGAGCCGCCGCCAATATCAATAACCAGCTTGCGGCCTTTTTCCGGTTGGGTATGCTCCACGCCCATAAAAATCAGACGTGCTTCTTCATTACCGGAGATAATTTCAATCGGGTAGGGGATAACCTTTTCTGCTCGCTTCAGAAAGTCAGTGGCATTCAGCGCCTGACGTAGCGTATGGGTCCCAACAATACAGACGCTGGAAGGAGAAAATCCTTGCAGGCGTTCGGCAAACAGCGACAGGCAGTTTAAGCCGCGCGTCATTGCTTCTTCACTCAACATATTATCTGGCCCCAGACCGTCCGCCAGATGCACACGCTGTTTCAGGCGACCAATAATCTGCATTGCGCCATCCACCACACGGGCAATGACCATGTGGAAACTGTTTGAACCAAGGTCGACCGCAGCAAACTCCTGTGGACGAGGGGATTTGTCGTGTATTGGCATAGGGTTATTCAGATTGTTCGAGTGATTTGATGTAGTCGTAAATCGCCAACTGCGCCCGTACTTTGCGGCGGTTACCGCGGGGAACGTAGCGATTACTGAGTTCTTTATCGATATAACGCGCTTTGACTGTATCGCTGAACAGAATTTCGATGATGTCCAGTACCCGCTGCTTCAGCCGTGGGTCGAGCAGTGGCGTTGCCACTTCAATACGATAATCAATATTGCGTGTCATCCAGTCGGCGGAGGACAGGTAAACCTTTTTATCGCCGCCATTTTCAAAAATATAAACCCGGTCGTGTTCCAGGTAACGATCGACAATGCTGATAGCACGGATGTTATCGCTAATGCCTTCCAGATTAGGGATCAGTGAACACATCCCGCGCACCAGCAGATTCACCGGCACGCCGGAGCTGGAGGCCGCATACAGACGATCAACCAGACCTTTATCGACCAGGTTATTCAATTTCAGGGTAATACCGCTGGGTAGCCCTTGTTGAGCATTGGCGATCTCGCGGTCTACCATTTCATACAGCAGGCGACGAGAGTTTTGCGGTGACACCATTAAATAATCGAATGTCACGGGACGGTATGGATTTTCAATAAAATTGAACACTCGCCGTACTTCGTTGGTGATACGCGCATCGGCAGTCAGCAGCGAGTAGTCGGTATAAAGGCGCGCCGTTTTTTCGTTAAAGTTCCCGGTTCCGATATGCGCATAACGCACGACTTCGCCGTTTTCTTTACGCGAAATCAGGAATAATTTGGCGTGAATCTTCAGCCCCGGGGCAGAGAAGATCACATGTACTCCCGCTTCGGTAAGCCGCTTCGCCCAATGAATGTTAGCTTCTTCGTCGAAACGTGCCTGTAACTCAACCACCACGGTGACTTTCTTACCGTTGTGCGCGGCGTGGATCATCGAGTCGATGATCCGCGAATCTTTCGCCACGCGGTAAATGTTAATTTTAATCGCCAGTACGCTTGGGTCGAACGAGGCCTGGCGTAGCAGTTCCAGCACGTGCTCAAAAGTGTGATAAGGATAATAGAGCAGCACATCGTGTTCGCGAATGGCGTCAAAACCGTTGCGGAACTGGGCTTTATCAAACCATATATGACGTAAACGCGGCAGTGGTTTGTTCACCAGATTGGCTTTGCCGACATTGGGGAAATTAATAAAGTCTTTAAAATTGTGATAACGGCCGCCGGGTACGATGGAGTCGTAGCGGGAGATGGTCAGTTTCTCACGCAACACTTCAACCAGCGCACTGGGCATATCGCGTTGATAAACAAAACGTACCGGTTCTGCGGTTAAGCGCTGCTTCAGGCTGGAAGACATCAACTCCATCAGGCTGGCTTCCATCTCGTGCACTAAATCGTATTCGGCATCGCGGGTCATCTTCATCGAATAGGCATTCAGCGCGTCGTAATCAAAGAAGCCTTTGAAAATATCATCAAGGCAGTAACGCAGAATGTTATCCAACAGAATCATTGGCTTGCGTCGACGCGGTGCTTCCGGCGGTAAATTCACAAAGCGCGGCACTTTATCTGATGGGATCTCCAGCAGCGCGTAACGGATGGTATCGCCACGGATAATTTCCACCGCCAGATAGGTGTAATCATCTTTCAGGAACTGCACTAAATCAGTGTCAGCATTGATTAAAATCGGCGTAATGTGCTGACGCAGATACTGCTTAAAGTAATGACGCAGCCAGTTTTGTTGATTGACGGAGAGCTGGCGTTCATTAATCAGGAAGATCTGGTTACGCGCCATCTCCAGCAGCAGTTCGTTGTAGAGACCGTCGAATTCCTGATCGGCTTTCAGCACGCGGGACTGAATTTTGCCCAGTAAATGGCGGGAATGAGAGTTAGAACCTTGTTCTTCGCTAATAATGATGCGTCGCTTCAGTTCAGCGAAGCGGACTTTATAGAACTCATCAAGGTTATTGGAATAGATCCCAAGGAAACGCATCCTTTCAATCAGCGGGTTAGATTTGTCCGCCGCTTCCTGAAGCACGCGTTCATTGAACGATAACCAACTGAGCTCTTTTTCGATGTATAGCTTTTCCTGACCCATTACCACTTTTACTCCGTTTTATTCACGGGACACTGCCTGGATATTATGGCGAGCAATATTGGCAGATGTCCAACTATGCCAGAAAAGGGGGAAAAAAACTGCTGGAGCTTGCGATTTACAAGGGAATTGAAAAGCGCCAACGGTAGAGCTGACGCTTTAACTACGGGGGCATTACTCGTCGGCGGCGTAACCCTGCGGCGGCAGGCGTTGACCATCCAGCCACGCGGCGTTTTCGTGCATCTTCAGACGCCCATCGGCAAACCAGCTAATTACCAGTGGGTAAATAGCGTGTTCCTGGGTTTGCACGCGGGCGATGATTTCATCTTCCGTATCACCTGCAAATACCGGGACTTTTGCCTGTAAAACAACCGGTCCGCCGTCCAGTTCATCGGTGACGAAATGCACCGATGTGCCGTGTTCCTCATCACCATTTTCCAGCGCCTGGCGATGGGTATGCAAACCGGGATATTTTGGTAGTAGGGAAGGGTGGATGTTCAACAAACGCCCGGTGTAGTGAGAAACAAACGTCGGGCTGAGAATGCGCATAAAACCGGCCAGCACGACCACGTCGGGTGAGTACATGTCGATTTCGTGAATCAACTCCCGGTCATAGGCTTCACGACTGTCAAACGCGCTGGCGATGAGCGTATGTGTTGCAATACCGGCTTTGCGGGCGCGTTCAAGGCCGAACGCGTCGGCCTTATTGCTGAAAACTGCCCGTAGGGTGCCTTTAATTTTGTTGGTTTTGCAGGCGTCAATAATTGCCTGCAAATTACTTCCGTTGCCGGAAATAAGCACCACAATATTCATTATTCGATAACCACGCGTTGTTCGGAATCAGAGGCTTTGATGATACCGATTTTCCACGCGTTTTCACCGTTGTCATTGAGCAGGGCGAGAGCTTTGTCCACTTCCGGAGCCGGCAGGGCGATAATCATCCCGACGCCGCAGTTGAAGGTGCGATACATTTCATGGCGGCTGACATTGCCTGCCGTTTGCAGCCAGTTGAATACTTCCGGCCATTGCCAGGAGGATTCATCAATCACTGCCTGGGTATTTTCCGGCAATACGCGCGGAATATTTTCCCAAAAGCCGCCACCGGTCAGATGCGCAATGGCGTGCACATCCACTTTTTCGATCAACTCCAGTACCGATTTCACATAAATACGGGTTGGGGCCAGCAGATGATCGGCTAATGGTTTGCCGTCGAGTTCAGTGGTTTGCGGATCGCAGCCACTGACTTCAAGAATTTTGCGTACCAGCGAATAGCCGTTCGAGTGCGGGCCGCTGGAGCCGAGAGCAATCAGCACATCGCCGTCGCTGACTTTCGAACCGTCGATGATTTCTGATTTTTCTACCACCCCAACACAGAAACCAGCTACGTCATAATCTTCGCCGTGATACATCCCCGGCATCTCTGCCGTTTCGCCACCCACTAGCGAGCAGCCCGATTGCAGACACCCTTCCGCGATGCCGCTGATCACCGATGAGGCAGTATCAACATCCAGTTTTCCGGTTGCGTAATAGTCGAGGAAAAACAGCGGTTCAGCGCCTTGCACCACCAGGTCGTTAACGCACATGGCGACCAGATCGATACCGATAGTGTCGTGACGTTTTAAGTCCATCGCCAGACGCAGCTTGGTGCCTACGCCGTCAGTGCCGGAAACCAACACGGGTTCGCGATATTTTTGCGGCAGCGCACACAACGCACCGAAGCCGCCCAGACCGCCCATCACTTCCGGGCGACGCGTTTTCTTCACTACGCCTTTGATTCTTCCAACCAGAGCATTACCCGCGTCAATATCAACACCGGCATCTTTGTAGCTAAGAGAGGTTTTATCGGTCACTGCTTGGGTCCCCACGCGTTACTTGCGGTAGAAAAATAAAATTCGGCGCAATTCTAACAGGGAAAGCAAACGTTTGCGAGACTGCTTTACACAACCTTTTTTACCCCCTTTTTGCTGAGCGAGAGGTGAAAAAATGCGCGAGCAGAGGCAACGAATGATTTATTGCCAGGATAATTATCTTTTTTAACTATTTGAATGTTAAATATATTTATCTAAATTTTCTATGGGTTTGACTAAAATCAACGAAAATAATATTGCCGCCTTGAAGAAAGGCGGTATAATCCGTCGATTTTTTTTGTGGCTGCCCCTCAAAGGAGAAAGAGTATGAAGATCGTGGAAGTCAAACACCCACTCGTCAAACACAAGCTGGGACTGATGCGTGAGCAAGATATCAGCACCAAGCGCTTTCGCGAACTCGCTTCCGAAGTGGGTAGCCTGCTGACTTACGAAGCGACCGCTGACCTCGAAACTGAAAAAGTAACCATCGAAGGCTGGAACGGCCCGGTGGAAATCGACCAAATTAAAGGTAAAAAAATTACCGTAGTGCCGATTCTGCGTGCCGGTCTGGGGATGATGGACGGCGTTCTGGAAAACGTTCCGAGTGCGCGTATCAGCGTAGTCGGTATGTACCGTAATGAAGAAACACTGGAGCCGGTGCCGTACTTCCAGAAACTGGTGTCTAACATCGATGAGCGTATGGCGCTGATCGTTGACCCAATGCTGGCAACCGGTGGTTCAGTTATCGCCACCATTGACCTACTGAAAAAAGCAGGTTGCAGCAGCATTAAAGTGTTGGTGCTGGTGGCTGCGCCAGAAGGTATCGCTGCGCTGGAAAAAGCGCACCCGGACGTCGAGCTTTATACCGCATCGATTGACCAGGGACTGAACGAGCACGGATACATTATTCCGGGTCTTGGCGATGCCGGTGATAAAATCTTTGGTACAAAATAAAGAATAAAAATAATTAAAGCCGACTTTAAGAGTCGGCTTTTTTTTGAGTAAAGCGCCTATAACACATAATACAGAGGAATATACTATGACGCGCCGTGCTATCGGGGTGAGTGAAAGACCGCCACTTTTACAGACAATCCCGCTTAGTTTGCAACATTTGTTCGCCATGTTTGGTGCAACCGTCCTGGTGCCCGTCTTATTTCATATTAATCCGGCGACCGTACTGCTATTTAACGGTATCGGAACGCTACTGTATCTCTTCATTTGTAAAGGCAAAATCCCGGCTTATCTCGGTTCCAGCTTTGCCTTTATTTCACCGGTATTATTGTTGTTGCCGTTGGGTTATGAAGTCGCGTTGGGCGGCTTTATTATGTGCGGCGTGCTGTTCTGCCTGGTTTCTTTTATTGTGAAGAAAGCGGGAACCGGCTGGCTGGACGTCCTGTTTCCGCCCGCAGCAATGGGCGCGATCGTTGCCGTCATCGGTCTGGAGCTGGCAGGCGTAGCTGCCGGTATGGCTGGCTTACTCCCGGCTGAAGGGCAAACGCCAGATTCCAAAACCGTCATCATTTCTATTACCACCCTGGCAGTCACGGTTTTAGGTTCCGTGCTGTTCCGTGGTTTCCTGGCGATTATCCCGATTTTGATTGGCGTGCTGGTGGGTTATGCGCTCTCCTTTGCGATGGGGATCGTCGATACCACGCCGATTATTAACGCTCACTGGTTTGCACTGCCAACCCTTTATACACCGCGCTTCGAGTGGTTTGCTATTCTGACTATTCTGCCAGCGGCGCTGGTGGTGATTGCCGAACACGTGGGGCATCTGGTCGTAACGGCTAACATTGTGAAGAAAGATCTGCTGCGCGATCCGGGCCTGCATCGTTCGATGTTCGCTAACGGTCTGTCGACCGTGATCTCCGGTTTCTTTGGTTCCACACCAAACACCACCTACGGGGAAAACATCGGTGTTATGGCGATCACCCGCGTATACAGTACATGGGTAATCGGCGGCGCGGCGATTTTCGCCATCCTGCTTTCCTGCGTTGGTAAACTGGCTGCCGCTATCCAGATGATCCCTCTGCCGGTGATGGGCGGCGTTTCACTGCTGCTTTACGGCGTGATTGGTGCTTCTGGTATTCGTGTGCTGATTGAATCGAAAGTGGATTACAACAAAGCTCAGAACCTGATCCTGACTTCTGTTATTTTGATCATCGGCGTCAGTGGCGCGAAGGTAAACATCGGCGCGGCGGAGCTGAAAGGCATGGCGCTGGCGACTATCGTCGGTATCGGCTTAAGCCTGATCTTCAAACTGATTAGCGTGCTGCGCCCTGAAGAAGTGGTGCTGGACGCAGAAGACGCGGATATAACAGATAAATAATGTACAGACCGGGCAGTGTTGCTGCCCGGTTCAAACATAATGGAATTCTGTGGTAAACTTCTCGCGATTTTGTGGAATCCCTGGTTGAGGTATCTCTGAACACACCGGCACAGCTCTCTTTGCCACTTTATCTTCCTGACGACGAAACCTTTGCAAGTTTCTGGCCGGGGGATAACTCCTCTCTACTGGCCGCGCTGCAAAATGTGCTGCGTCAGGAACATAGCGGTTACATTTATCTCTGGGCACGCGAAGGCGCGGGGCGCAGCCATCTGCTGCACGCGGCTTGCGCGGAATTGTCGCAGCGTGGCGATGCGGTGGGTTATGTCCCGCTGGATAAACGCACCTGGTTTGTCCCGGAAGTGCTCGACGGTATGGAGCATTTGTCGCTGGTCTGCATCGACAATATTGAGTGTATTGCTGGCGATGAGTTGTGGGAGATGGCGATTTTCGATCTCTACAATCGGATTCTGGAGTCGGGCAAAACGCGGTTGTTGATCACCGGCGATCGCCCTCCGCGCCAGTTGAATCTGGGATTACCTGATCTCGCGTCTCGTCTCGACTGGGGGCAGATCTACAAATTGCAGCCGCTTTCTGATGAAGATAAGTTGCAGGCGCTACAGTTACGTGCTCGTTTGCGTGGTTTTGAACTGCCGGAAGATGTGGGACGTTTCTTGCTGAAGCGGCTCGACAGAGAGATGCGCACGCTATTTATGACGTTGGATCAGTTGGATCGCGCGTCTATTACCGCGCAACGTAAGTTGACCATTCCGTTTGTGAAAGAGATTTTGAAGCTGTAAACGGGACGTTTATTGTCAGATGCGGCGCGAGCGCCTTATCCGACCTACTCGAATCAAGTTCATTGTATTTGTAGGCCGGATAAGACTCGTCAAGCGTCGCATCCGGCAATATGCCTTAGCTACCGAAGGGGTACATCTTAACCCACGATTTCCAGCACCTGCTCCGGCGGACGACCAATGCGCGCTTTGCCATTCGCGACCACAATCGGGCGTTCCATCAGCTTCGGATTCTCCACCATCGCCTGAATCAGCGCCTCTTCGCTAAGCGAACTGTCAGCCAGATTCAGCTCTTTATAAAGATCCTCTTTCTGGCGCATTAATTCACGGGCGCTGTTCATCCCCAGCATGTTCAGTAAATCACGCAGCGTTGCCGCATCAGCGGGGGTTTCAAGGTAGAGCACTACTTCAGGCTCTACGCCGTTTTCTTTCAGCAAGTTCAGCGTTTCACGGCTCTTTGAACAGCGCGGGTTATGGTAGATTTTTACCTGTTTGGTCATTGTTCTTCCTTTAATGCGAATTACATCTTGGTATAAGGCTTAAAGCGTTCCTGCAACTGGCGCAACTGGTCAATACGCGCATCATAGCGGGCCTGTTGCAGACTGCCTAATTTCACCTGCGAACTGGCGCTACTCAATAAGGAAATGGCCTGATCGAGTCGCCCGGCGAGCGCATAACCTTCTGCTCGCGCAGCCAGTTCCTGATCGCGGTTATTTAGCGCGGCCTCCGCCTGTGCCAGTAAATCCCAGCCATTAATGTCATCTTTATTATTAAAGGTGTAGCGATTCAGAATATTGGCCGCTTCCTGTGGTTGACCACCTTGTAAATAAGCATTCGCCAGGTTGAGCTGCAACACCGGATTGGTGCGTAAATCTCGAGCATTTTTCAGCCGATTGATCGCGTCATTGGCTTTGTTTTGCCCAAGGTCGATATCGGTTGCCAGATCGAGAAACCATGCATTCGTTGGTTCTGCCGTCAGTAATGGCTGAAGCGTTTTCCGCGCCTCGTCGTATTTATTGGCTTCCATCGCCTGCAAAGCACGACCATACTGCGCCGCGCGCTGCTGGCGGACGTTACCTTTCGCCCATTCATCCAGTAAATCGCTGGTGAGCTGGTTACGCCCGGAATTATACATCCCCAGTGTGCGAGCTTTCGCCAGATAGAAATCTTCTGACGATTGCACCACCATCGGGCGCATCTGATTAGCACGGTTACGGGCATCTGCCAGACGGCTTTCCGGTAACGGGTGCGTCAGCAAAATTTCTGGCGGACGCGAAGAGTAGCGCGCCTGATCGAGCAATTTTTCGAGGAAAGTCGGCATCGCCTGCGGATCGAACCCCGAGCGTTGCAGCACCTGGATACCAATACGGTCTGCTTCCTGTTCGTTTTGCTGAGTGAAACTGATCATCCCCTGGCGTGTTCCCGCCAGCGTACCGGTCAGCGCCGCCATCCCCGCCTGCGGGCTGGCCATCGCCAGTAAAATAGAACCTAGCGCGCCAACCCAGGTCAGTGGTGCGCTACGCTGCTGATCTTCCATTGCTCGCGCCAGGTGACGTTGGGTGACGTGGGAGATTTCGTGCGCCATAACCGAAGCCAACTGGCTTTCGTTATCGGAATAACGGAACAGGGCAGAGTGCAGCACCACGTTGCCGCCAAAGAAAGCAAAGGCGTTAATTTCGTCGTTATTGATCAGAAAGAAATGGAACGGCGTCTTCACTGAGTTGGCATGTGAAACCAGGCGCATCCCCAACGAATTAATATATTGTGTTAACAGTGGGTCATTAATTAATGGTGCGCTACCGCGTAGCTGGCGAACGTAATAGTCGCCCATCTGCATTTCCTGACCAATGGAAAGCGTGCTTCCCGCGGAGGTTCCCATATCCGGCAAGGTGTCTGTGCTGTCGGCAAACGCCGGGGCTACCTGACCGATGGTCATGGCAGCAATGAGGGTAGCAACCAGGTTTTTTTTCAACTGCCTGAACATAACCTCTGTCCTGTATTTCTGGAGAGTAGTCATTTGACCGATACTGTGAAATATCGTTCCCACCGCACTGCCTTTGAGTGTAACGACGAAGATTAGCCCACTCAAATGGCTTTTCAGTTTCCTTAATCCGTCATAAAAAGCGAAGTCTTTTTTGTGACATTTCGATACAATTGCGGATCGCAATCCCGCTCTTGAGGTTCAGGGAAGGTCTTTATGCTCGAAATGTTGATGCAATGGTATCGCCGCCGTTTTAGCGACCCGGAAGCGATTGCCTTGCTGGTTATTTTAGTTGCCGGTTTTGGCATTATCTTTTTCTTTAGTGGCCTACTCGCGCCGTTGCTGGTGGCTATTGTGCTGGCCTATTTGCTGGAATGGCCGACCGTCCGCCTACAATCTATTGGCTGTTCCCGCCGTTGGGCGACGTCGATTGTGCTGGTTCTGTTTGTTGGCATCCTGCTACTGATGGCATTCGTGGTACTGCCTATTGCCTGGCAGCAGGGTATTTACTTAATCCGCGATATGCCGGGGATGCTCAATAAACTTTCCGATTTTGCCGCCACGTTGCCGCGACGTTATCCGGCGTTGATGGATGCGGGCATCATTGATGCGATGGCCGACAACATGCGCAGTCGGATGCTCACAATGGGCGATTCGGTGGTGAAAATCTCTCTCGCCTCGCTGGTGGGATTGCTGACCATTGCCGTCTATCTGGTGCTGGTGCCGCTGATGGTC
Organism: Escherichia sp. 20412-1; assembly: GCF_003027595.1. Taxonomy (NCBI): domain Bacteria; kingdom Pseudomonadati; phylum Pseudomonadota; class Gammaproteobacteria; order Enterobacterales; family Enterobacteriaceae; genus Escherichia; species Escherichia sp. 20412-1. The sequence continues at coordinate 104,232 of NZ_PYQM01000006.1, forward strand.
TTCTTCCTGCTAAAAGACAAAGAGCAAATGCTGAATGCCGTTCGTCGGGTGCTACCACGTAACCGTGGGCTGGCAGGTCAGGTCTGGAAGGAAATGAACCAGCAAATCACCAACTACATTCGCGGTAAAGTGCTGGAGATGATCGTGGTGGGGATAGCCACCTGGCTGGGTTTTTTACTCTTCGGGCTGAACTATTCACTACTGTTGGCGGTACTGGTCGGCTTCTCGGTGCTTATCCCGTACATCGGTGCTTTTGTGGTGACTATTCCCGTAGTGGGGGTGGCGCTATTCCAGTTTGGAGCAGGCACTGAATTCTGGAGTTGCTTCGCGGTGTATCTGATTATCCAGGCGCTGGACGGTAACCTGTTAGTTCCCGTGTTGTTCTCCGAGGCGGTCAATCTGCATCCGCTGGTGATTATTTTATCGGTGGTGATCTTCGGTGGGCTGTGGGGATTCTGGGGTGTATTCTTCGCCATTCCTCTGGCGACACTAATTAAAGCGGTGATTCATGCCTGGCCCGATGGCCAAATCGCACAAGATTAACCTTCATTCCGGAATGTGAGATGTGCTGGCCGCAAGCGCAGCCAGCACGGAATGGAGCAAAGTAATCAGGCGTGTTCTTTCAGCCAGTTAATCACTACGTCGTGGTGATTGCTGGTTTTGAAATCGTCAAATACATGTTCGATTTTGCCGTCAGCGTCGATCAGGAAGCTGATGCGGTGAATACCATCGTAGGTTTTGCCCATGAAGGACTTCTCTCCCCAGACGCCGAATTGCTCGCACACCTGGTGATCCTCATCAGACAGAAGCGTAAAGTTGAGCAGCTCTTTTTCCGCGAAACGGAAGAGTTTTTCGGGTTTATCAGTGCTGATACCCAGCACATCAACACCGGCTTTTTTCAACTCATCCATGTTATCGCGTAAGCCGCAGGCCTGTACGGTACAGCCGGGGGTCATGGCTTTCGGGTAGAAATAAACCAGAACACGCTGTCCCTGGAAGTCGGCCAAATTAACTTGCTCTCCGTCTTGATCCGGCAAGCTAAATTTCGGTGCGATGTCACCGGCTTTCAGTGGATTCATTACTTAACTCCATCCTGTTCATCATGTTGGGAATAATTGACGACGCTAATACTGCCTTGCGCATTGAGTTCTGTACATAGTGCTTTGAAGGCTTGTTCAATATTTGCTGAATCCGCAGACGCCGGGCTGTGGGCTGTGATCTGAATATGTAGTTGTGCAGCACGTTCATTTTCAGCAGGTTGCGTGCGAGACACCAGCTCCGCAATGTTCATATGGTGCGCGTCAAAAAGTGCGGTAAAGCGTTCAATTAAATGTGGTGAGTCTGCTACATCGACCTGAACCCAGACAGATGCTGGCATCGGCGGACGCGGACGAGCCGTCGTTCGCTTCATCACGATTAACAGATCCAGCTCGGCACCTTTCAACGGTAACGTTGATTCGATCAAGGTGATTGCGTTCCATGAACCGGAAAGCAGCATGATAAAAGTGAACTCTTCTCCCAGCATCGCCAGGCGACTGTCTTCAATATTACAGCCGCAACTACTGACATGACGGGTGATAGTGTTCACAATTCCGGGGCGATCGGCACCCAGAGCAGTAATCACCAGATAATGTTGCGATGACAGTGTCAAACCGGTTATTCCTTCAAGGGGGAGAGTAGCTCTTAAGGAAAGCATAAAAAAAACATGCATACAACAATCAGAACGGTTCTGTCTGCTTGCTTTTAATGCCATACCAAACGTACCATTGAGACACTTGTTTGCACAGAGGATGGCCCATGTTCACGGGAAGTATTGTCGCGATTGTTACTCCGATGGATGAAAAAGGTAATGTCTGTCGGGCTAGCTTAAAAAAACTGATTGATTATCATGTCGCCAGCGGTACTTCGGCGATTGTTTCTGTTGGCACCACTGGCGAGTCCGCTACCCTGAATCATGACGAACATGTTGATGTGGTGATGATGACGCTGGAACTGGCTGACGGGCGTATTCCGGTGATTGCCGGAACCGGCGCTAATGCTACTGCGGAAGCCATTAACCTGACACAGCGTTTCAATGACACTGGCATCGTTGGCTGCCTGACGGTAACCCCTTATTACAACCGCCCATCGCAGGAAGGTCTGTATCAGCATTTCAAAGCCATCGCTGAACATACTGACCTGCCGCAAATTCTGTATAATGTGCCGTCCCGCACTGGCTGCGATCTGCTACCAGAAACGGTCGGCCGCCTGGCGAAAGTAAAAAATATTATCGGAATCAAAGAGGCAACAGGGAACTTAACACGTGTTAACCAGATCAAAGAGCTGGTTTCAGACGATTTTGTTCTGCTGAGCGGTGATGATGCGAGCGCGCTGGACTTCATGCAATTAGGTGGTCATGGCGTTATTTCCGTTACGGCTAACGTTGCTGCGCGTGATATGGCTCAGATGTGCAAACTGGCGGCAGAAGGGTATTTTGCCGAGGCACGCCTTATTAATCAGCGTCTGATGCCATTACACAACAAACTATTTGTCGAACCCAATCCAATCCCGGTGAAATGGGCATGTAAGGAACTGGGTCTTGTGGCGACCGATACGCTGCGCCTGCCAATGACGCCAATCACCGACAATGGTCGTGAGACGGTCAGAGCGGCGCTTAAGCATGCCGGTTTGCTGTAAAGTTTAGGGAGATTTGATGGCTTACTCTGTTCAAAAGTCGCGCCTGGCGAAGGTTGCGGGTGTTTCGCTTGTTTTATTACTCGCTGCCTGTAGTTCTGACTCACGCTATAAGCGTCAGGTAAGTGGTGATGAAGCCTACCTGGAAGCAGCACCGCTTGCGGAGCTTCATGCCCCGGCAGGCATGATTTTGCCGGTGACCTCCGGTGATTATGCAATCCCGGTGACCAACGGTAGCGGTGCTGTCGGTAAGGCACTGGATATTCGTCCACCAGCCCAGCCGCTGGCGCTGGTATCTGGCGCACGTACCCAGTTCACGGGCGATACCGCTTCACTGCTGGTAGAAAATGGTCGTGGCAATACTCTGTGGCCGCAGGTGGTTAGCGTGCTGCAGGCGAAAAACTACACCATAACCCAACGCGATGATGCCGGTCAGACGCTGACCACCGATTGGGTGCAATGGAACCGTCTGGACGAAGACGAGCAGTATCGCGGCCGTTATCAAATCTCTGTTAAACCGCAGGGTTATCAGCAGGCGGTAACGGTGAAACTGCTGAACCTGGAGCAGGCGGGCAAACCGGTTGCAGACGCGGCTTCCATGCAGCGTTACAGCGCGGAGATGATGAACGTCATTTCCGCTGGCCTGGATAAATCCGTTACTGACGCGGCGAATGCAGCGCAAAATCGTGCTTCCACCACCATGGACGTACAAAGTGCTGCTGACGACACCGGTTTACCAATGCTGGTTGTTCGCGGGCCGTTCAACGTGGTTTGGCAACGTCTGCCAGCGGCGCTGGAAAAAGTGGGCATGAAAGTGACCGACAGCACCCGTTCGCAGGGCAGCATGGCCGTGACCTATAAGCCGCTGTCTGACAGCGACTGGCAGGAACTGGGCGCTCGCGATCCTGGCCTGGCATCCGGCGACTATAAACTGCAGGTCGGTGATTTAGATAACCGCAGCAGCTTACAGTTCATCGATCCGAAAGGTCATACGCTGACTCAAAGCCAAAACGACGCACTGGTATCTGTCTTCCAGGCAGCGTTTAGCAAGTAAAAATACAGGGCTGGAATCATCCGGCCCTTTTTTCTGATATGATACGCAAACGTGTGCGTCGACAGAAAAACGCAATTTTAGCGTTAATTCGCACGAAATTTGTTTGTCGGACACAGGTCGGATAAGGCGTTCACACCGCATCCGACAAAACATCTGGCACACCAGACAGCAAAAGATTTTAAAACGTTAATTCACACCCAGGAGTGATAAAGATGCAAAAGCAAGCTGAGTTGTATCGTGGTAAAGCGAAAACCGTATACAGCACGGAAAACCCGGATCTGTTGGTGCTCGAATTCCGCAATGATACGTCAGCAGGTGATGGCGCGCGCATTGAGCAGTTTGATCGCAAAGGTATGGTGAACAACAAGTTCAACTACTTCATTATGAGCAAACTGGCTGAAGCGGGTATCCCGACTCAAATGGAGCGTCTGCTCTCTGATACTGAATGTCTGGTGAAAAAGCTGGATATGGTGCCGGTTGAGTGTGTCGTACGTAACCGCGCCGCTGGCTCTCTGGTGAAACGTCTTGGAATCGAAGAAGGTATTGAGCTTAACCCGCCGCTGTTCGATCTGTTCCTGAAAAACGATGCAATGCACGACCCGATGGTTAACGAATCTTACTGCGAAACCTTTGGCTGGGTAAGCAAAGAGAACCTGGCGCGTATGAAAGAGTTGACCTACAAAGCGAACGACGTGCTGAAAAAACTGTTCGACGATGCCGGTCTGATTCTGGTCGATTTCAAGCTGGAGTTTGGTCTGTACAAAGGTGAAGTGGTACTGGGCGATGAGTTCTCCCCGGATGGCAGCCGCCTGTGGGACAAAGAAACGCTGGAGAAAATGGACAAAGACCGTTTCCGCCAGAGCCTCGGTGGCGTGATCGAAGCCTATGAAGCCGTCGCCCGCCGCCTGGGTGTAGAGCTGGACTGATTTTTTCGCTCATCATCTTGCCGTGCTGTTGGCACGGCAAGACAACCGCTTTTGTAAGACGTGAATTGAACGCTCATTCCTCCATCATTTCCTCCTGTTTTCCTGTGGTAATCTTCCTCTGAACCACCTACGATCATCACTATAATGAATATATTGTTGAGGTATCTATGCGCTGGCAAGGGCGTCGTGAAAGTGACAATGTTGAAGACAGGCGAAACAGTTCTGGTGGTCCGTCAATGGGCGGTCCCGGTTTTCGCCTGCCAAGCGGTAAAGGTGGGCTGATTTTACTGGTAGTGGTGCTGGTCGCTGGCTACTATGGTGTTGATTTAACCGGGCTGATGACTGGACAACCTGTTTCTCAGCAGCAATCAACGCGTTCAATTAGCCCAAATGAAGACGAAGCGGCAAAATTTACCTCGGTGATTCTGGCTACCACAGAAGATACCTGGGGGCAGCAATTTGAGAAGATGGGGAAGACTTATCAGCAACCGAAGCTGGTGATGTATCGCGGGATGACGCGCACCGGTTGCGGAGCCGGGCAGTCCATTATGGGGCCGTTCTATTGCCCGGCGGATGGCACGGTCTATATCGATCTCTCCTTCTATGATGACATGAAAGACAAGCTGGGCGCGGATGGCGATTTTGCCCAAGGGTATGTTATCGCCCATGAAGTCGGTCATCATGTACAGAAACTGTTAGGTATCGAGCCGAAAGTCCGTCAACTGCAACAAAATGCGACGCAGGCGGAAGTGAACCGCTTATCTGTGCGTATGGAACTTCAAGCCGACTGCTTTGCCGGTGTCTGGGGACATAGTATGCAGCAGCAAGGCGTTCTGGAAACTGGCGATCTGGAAGAGGCTCTGAATGCGGCGCAAGCTATTGGCGATGACCGCTTACAACAGCAAAGTCAGGGGCAGGTGGTGCCGGACAGCTTTACTCATGGTACTTCTCAACAACGCTATAGCTGGTTTAAACGTGGTTTCGATAGTGGCGATCCGGCACAATGCAATACTTTCGGTAAAAGTATTTAACTCTCGGGGCAGGGATGGCTGAACTGACTGCGCTACACACATTAACAGCGCAAATGAAACGCGAAGGGATTCGCCGCTTGTTGGTGTTGAGCGGGGAAGAGGGCTGGTGCTGTGAACATGCACTGAAATTGCGTGACATATTACCCGGTGACTGGTTGTGGGTTTCGCCGCAGCCAACTACTGAAAACCACTGTACGCCATCGGCGCTACAAACTTTGCTGGGGCGCGAGTTCTGTCATGCCGTATTTGACGCCCACCAGGGTTTTGATGCTGCAGCATTTGCGGCGCTTAGTGGGACACTGAAAGCGGGAAGTTGGTTGGTTTTGTTGCTTCCTGTATGGGAAGAATGGGAAAACCATCCCGATGCCGATTCTCTGCGCTGGAGTGATTGCTCCAGTCCCATTGCTACTCCACATTTTGTCCAACATCTCAAATGCGTCCTTACGACGGAGAACGATGCTATTCTCTGGCGACAAAACCAGCCGCTAACGTTGGCTGACTTTGTTCCCCGTACTGACTGGCAACCCGCTACTGGCGCACCACAGCCGGAACAGCAACAGATACTACAGCAGCTTCTGACCATGCCGCCTGGCGTGGCCGCGGTAACTGCTGCGCGCGGGCGCGGTAAGTCGGCACTGGCGGGGCAACTCATTTCCCGTATCGCAGGTCGTGCGATTGTTACTGCGCCTGCGAAAGCCGCAACGGATGTGCTGGCACAGTTTGCGGGCGAGAAGTATCGCTTTGTGGCACCAGATGTATTATTAGCCAGCAATGAGAAAGCCGACTGGCTGGTGGTCGATGAAGCCGCAGCCATTCCCGCACCGTTACTGCATCAACTGGTATCGCATTTTCCGCGTACTTTGTTAACCACTACGGTGCAGGGCTATGAAGGCACCGGGCGCGGATTTTTGCTGAAATTTTGCGCTCGTTTTCCGCATCTGCAACGTTTTGAATTGCAACAACCGATCCGTTGGGCGCTGGGATGTCCACTGGAAAAAGTGGTCAGCGATGCACTGGTTTTTGACGATGAAAACTTCACGCACGCACCACAAGGCGAGATCACCATTTCTCCATTTGAACAGATATTATGGCGCAGTGAGCCGGAAACACCGTTAAAGGTTTATCAATTATTGTCTGGTGCGCACTACCGGACGTCGCCACTGGATTTACGGCGGATGATGGACGCACCCGGACAACATTTCCTACAGGCGACTTGCGAAAACGAGATCGCCGGGGCGCTATGGTTGGTGGATGAAGGCGGATTATCTGAACAACTCAGTCAGGCGGTCTGGGCCGGTTTTCGTCGTCCGCGGGGAAATCTGGTGGCTCAATCGCTGGCAGCGCACGGCAGCAATCCACTGGCGGCGACATTACGCGGGCGGCGTGTCAGTCGGATAGCCGTTCATCCGGCGCGTCAACGGGAAGGCATAGGACAACAGCTTATTGTCAGCGCCCTGAAATATACGTATGACCTCGATTATCTTTCTGTGAGTTTTGGTTACACCGATGAATTATGGCGCTTCTGGCAACGATGTGGTTTTGTGCTGGTGCGGATAGGTAACCATCGCGAAGCCAGCAGCGGCTGTTATACGGCGATAGCGCTGTTACCTGTTAGCGAAGCGGGGAAACAACTGGCGGAGCGTGAGCATGACCGTTTACGCCGCGATGCGCAAATTCTCGCGCAGTGGAATGGCGAAACTATTCCGGTTGATCGGCTAAACGACACCGTGCTTTCTGACGACGACTGGCTTGAACTGGCTGGTTTTGCTTTCGCTCATCGTCCGCTTTTAACGTCGTTAGGTTGTTTAACGCGTCTGCTACAAACCAGTGAACTGGCGTTACCGGCGCTGCGTGGACGCTTGCAGAAAAGCGTCAGCGACGCGCGGTTATGTACCACACTTAAACTTTCAGGCCGTAAGGCATTGCTGGCCCGCCAACGCGAAGAAGCCGTGCAGGCGCTATTGGCACTTGATGATGTTCGCACTGAACGCCTGCGCGATGGCATAACGCAATGGCAATTTTTTCACTGACTCCTTCAATTTTCTCTCATGGTCATTGTGAGTCAGCGGCGTAAAATTACTGACATCAGTTAAGGAGTTCGCCATGAAACATGACCATTTTGTTGTTCAAAGTCCGGACAAACCAGCGCAACAGTTGTTACTGCTTTTCCACGGTGTTGGGGATAATCCAGTGGCGATGGGGGAAATCGGCAGTTGGTTTGCGCCGCTGTTTCCGGATGCGCTGGTGGTGAGTGTCGGCGGCGCGGAGCCGAGTGGTAATCCGGCAGGGCGTCAATGGTTTTCGGTGCAGGGTATAACGGAAGAAAATCGCCAGGCGCGGGTAGATGCCATCATGCCGACGTTTATTGAAACGGTACGCTACTGGCAGAAACAGAGCGGAGTAGGGGCTAACGCCACGGCGCTGATCGGTTTCTCACAAGGGGCGATTATGGCACTGGAGAGCATTAAGGCCGAACCGGGTCTTGCCTCACGCGTAATAGCCTTTAACGGGCGTTATGCCAGCCTGCCGGAAAGCGCATCTACTGCCACGACAATTCACTTGATTCACGGTGGTGAAGATCCGGTTATCGATCTGGCACATGCGGTTGCGGCACAAGAAGCGTTAATTAACGCTGGTGGTGATGTCACGCTGGATATCGTGGAAGATTTGGGGCATGCGATCGATAATCGCAGTATGCAATTTGCCCTGGATCACTTGCGTTATACCATTCCGAAACATTACTTCGACGAAGCGTTAAGCGGCGGTAAGCCCGGTGATAATGATGTGATTGAAATGATGTGAAAAACAGGTGCCAGGTGCGTAGGCCGGATAAGGCGTTTACGCCGCATCCGGCTATGGTGCCTGATGCGACGCTGAGGCGTCTTATCAGGCCTACGGTTGAAGGCCAGACATTGTCCGGCTCCTCCAGCTTACTTCTTCGGTTGATCCTTCTTCGGCCAGTCGTCGTCATCGTCCCACTTATCGTTGAAATCACGATGCGGGGGAAGCTCCGGCTTGTTGGCGAGAAATTTCTTATGGTCGACGCGCTTGAGATCTTTGATCACATTCAGCAGAACGCCCACCAAAAAGACAATCACCAGAATCCACCAATATTTAGCCAGCCAGTCCATGCTTATTTCCTCTTGCAGAACTACTCATCAGGCGACGAGCTGTTCCATGATACGTTGATACATACGGGCAAGTAGCTGCAGGTCGGCAGCATTGACGCATTCATTAATTTTATGAATGGTGGCATTGACCGGCCCGAGTTCCACCACCTGCGCCCCCATGCGGGCAATAAAGCGCCCATCGGACGTTCCGCCTGTGGTCAGTAGCTGCGGTTTAATTTCATTATAGTGCTCAACAGCGTTGACTACCGCATCGACCAGTTTACCGCGCGCGGTCAAAAATGGCTGTCCGGAAAGCCACCAGTCAACGGTGTAGCGTAGCTGATATTTTTCCAGTAACGCATGAACCTGCGCTTTGATCATTTCGTCTGTCAGTTCAGTACTGAAACGAAAGTTAAACTGTATAAACAGCTCACCCGGAATGACGTTATTACTGCCAGTACCCGCCTGAATATTGGCTACCTGCATACTGGTTGCCGGGAAAAATTCATTACCCTTATCCCACTCGATAGCCACTAACTCATTGAGAAAAGGTGCTGCGCGATGCACGGGGTTATCTGCAAGGTGTGGGTAGGCTACGTGTCCCTGCACGCCATGAATAGTAAGGTTACAGGTCAACGAGCCGCGACGGCCATTTTTCACTACATCACCGACAACTTCAATACTCGACGGTTCGCCAACCAGGCAGTAATCCAGCCGTTCACGACGCGCCATTAAGGTTTCAACCACTTTGACCGTGCCGTTGTGGGCGCTGGCCTCTTCGTCTGAGGTGATCAGAAACGCCAGTCGACCTTTATGGTTGGGATGTTGCGCGACAAAGCGTTCTGCCGCCACGACCATCGCCGCCAACGACCCTTTCATATCTGCCGCGCCGCGCCCGAATAACATACCATCACGAATGGTCGGTTCAAATGGTGGGTTGATCCAACGGTCGGCATCGCCAGGCGGTACAACGTCGGTATGTCCGGCAAAGGCTAACGTTTCTCCCTGTCCACGCCACGCCCAGAAATTCTGCGTATCCGCAAAGTCCATGCGTTCGACGGTAAAACCGATCGCCTGTAAACGTTCGATCATAATTGCCTGACACCCTGCGTCATCAGGACTTAAGGATGGGCGGCGAATAAGCTGCTGTGTCAGCTCAATAACCGGACACGACATAGACTACACCTCATGGAAAAATTGCTGATAACTGGATTCACTGAAACCCAGCAGCATAGGCTTCCCGGGCGCGCAGAGCAATGGGCGTTTGATAATTGCAGGCATTTCAGTCATTAATGCCGCAGCAGACGCCGCATCGGTGATTTTATTGCGAGTGATTTCGTCCAGTTTACGCCAGGTGGTGCCACGGGTGTTGAGTAACGCTTCCCAGCCTAATTCGTTGATAAATGAGTTCAGCAATTCACTGTCCAGACCATCAACACGGTAATCGTGAAAGCGAAAGTCAATGCTATTGGTTTCCAGCCAACGGCGGGCTTTTTTAATGGTGTCACAGTTTTTGATGCCGTAAAGGGTAACCATAATGAATCCTTTTGCGATTATTAAGAATAAATAATCATTTAACGGGCAATACATTTCCCCTGCAAATGATTGTCAGAGAATATAACCTTATTAAGGTATTTCACTTAACAACTATTAAATAATTGTGAGCAGTTTGAACGCAATTATTAAGAATATTCCCCTAGGTATCTGTCTGTATTTCAAGCAGAATTGATTCAGTATTAGAATCCGTATGAATATGTTGAAATGTTGCTTTGCATCACATAAAAATCCCTGTCTCAGGGCCATAGTATTTACATAGGTTTTGCCCCGGAGGTAGTAATCACAGCAATCGAATAAATTAGCTTCACCACGGTATATTGTTTCCGTAGAATACCCATAATTATAAGAGAGGTTGTTATGATTGAACGTGAACTGGGGAACTGGAAAGACTTTATCGAAGTTATGCTTCGTAAGTAATTACCAGGACAAAAGGTAAAATGAAAGAACCTGATGAACAGGTTCTTTATCAGAAAGTTGAAAAAGGCGACACGTTGGCATGTCGCCTTTTTTATTGTTTATTCCGGCCGGGGTTTCAGCGGGAAGCGGCGACGTACCAGCACAAAGAATAGCGGTACGAAGTAAATTGCCAGAATGGTAGCGGAAATCATCCCCCCCATTACGCCAGTACCAACCGCATGTTGTCCGCCGGAGCCAGCACCGCTGCTGACTGCCATCGGCAGTACGCCGAAGACAAACGCCAGCGAGGTCATTAAAATCGGGCGTAAACGCTGGCGGCAGGCATAAAGCGTTGCTTCAAAAAGGTCGTGGCCTTTTTGATTCATCTCGTTAGCGAACTCGACAATCAGAATGGCGTTTTTCGCTGATAAACCAATGACCGTTAACAGTCCCACCTGGAAATAAACATCGTTTTCCAGCCCACGCATCCAGGTTGCCAGCAGCGCGCCGATAACCCCCAATGGCACGACCAGCATCACCGAGAACGGCACCGACCAGCTTTCGTACAGTGCTGCCAGACACAGGAACACGACCAGCAATGAAATCGCATACAGCGCCGGAGCCTGCGCGCCGGAAAGCCGTTCCTGATACGACATTGCCGTCCACTCCAGACCGAAGCCGTTCGGCAATTGCTGAACTAACGATTCCATAATATCCATTGCAGTACCGGTACTGACGCCCGGCGCAGCTTCCCCGACAATCTCTACCGCGGAATAACCGTTATAGCGTTCCAGACGCGGCGAACCTGTTTCCCAGCGGGAGGTCGCGAAGGCAGAGAAAGGCACCATGCCGCCGTCTTTGTTACGCACATACCACAGATTGATGTCATCTGGCAGCATGCGATACGGCGCGGCAGCCTGCACATAGACTTTCTTCACGCGACCGCGATCCATAAAGTCATTTACATAGCTCGAACCCCACGCGGTTTGCAGCGTGTCGTTAATATCGTCAATGGCAACGCCCAGCGCCTGGGCTTTACGTTGGTCGATATCAATCTGCAACTGCGGACTGTCATCAAGACCATTATGGCGCACACGGGTTAATTCCGGGTTTTCTGCCGCCAGCGCCAGTAACTGGTTACGTGCTGCCATTAGCGCATCGTGACCCGCCCCGGCGTGGTCCTGCAACTCCATATCAAAACCCGCAGAACTGCCAAGACCGCTAATTGCTGGCGGGCTGCTGGCAATAACTCGGGCTTCTTTAATCTTATTAAATTCTTTCGTTGCACGTTCGATAATGGCAAACGAGGTGCCGGTTTTACTGTCGCGTTCGCTCCAGTCTTTCAGGCGGATAAACATCCGCGCCACGTTTTGCCCGTTGCCGCCAGGGCCAGAACCGACCGTGGCAAACACCGACGTGATGTTGTCTTTCTCATGAGTGAAGTAATACTTCTCGATCTGTTCCACCACTTTCAGGGTTTGTTGCTGGGTCGAGCCGCTGGGCAACTGCACCGAGGTGGTGAACATGCCACGGTCTTCCAGTGGCAGGAACGACGTTGGCAGACGCAGGAACAGAAACACCATGCCGCCAAGTAGCAGGACATAAATCACAATCCAGCGCAGGCTGCGGTGGAGAATTTTCGCCACCCCTTTTTCGTAGCGTTCGGCGTTGCGGTTGAACATCTGGTTAAACCAGGCAAAAAAGCCTTTCTGCCCGTGATGCTCACCTTTTTTCAGTGGCTTAAGTAGCGTGGCGCACAGTGCCGGAGTGAGAATCATCGCCACCAGTACCGACAGCACCATCGCCGCAACAATAGTGATGGAGAACTGGCGATAGATAGCCCCGGTGGTGCCGCCGAAGAAGGCCATTGGCACAAAAACAGCCGAAAGCACCATCGCAATCCCGACCAGCGCGCCCTGGATCTGACTCATCGATTTCCGCGTCGCCTCGCGGGGCGAAAGTCCGTCTTCGCTCATAATACGTTCGACGTTTTCCACCACCACGATGGCGTCATCCACCAGCAGGCCGATCGCCAGCACCATCGCGAACATGGTTAAGGTGTTGACGCTGTAACCGAAGGCGTAAAGCACGGAGAAGGTTCCCATCAACACTACCGGTACGGCGATAGTCGGAATCAGCGTGGCACGGAAGTTTTGCAGGAACAGGTACATGACGAGGAAAACCAGTGCGATAGCTTCCAGCAGAGTTTTCACCACGTCTTCAATGGAGGCCTTAACAAACGAGGTGGTTTCATATGCCACCTTGTACTCCAGTCCGGGGGGGAAATACTGCGCCAGTTCATCCAGACGGTTGAGCACCAGCTCCGCCGTTGCCATTTCGTTCGCGCCGGAGGCCAGTTTTACTCCCAGACCCGAGGCTGGCTTACCATTAAAGCGGCTAAGATAATCATATTTCTCCGCTCCCATTTCGACGGTGGCGACATCGCCCAGCCTTACTTCTGAACCGTCCTGATTCACCCGCAAGGTGATATCACGGAACTGTTCAGGCGTTTGCAACAGCGACTGAGCGTTAATGGTGGCATTTAGCGCCTGTTTATCAACAGAAGGTGTTCCGCCAAGTTGCCCAACCGCAATCTGCGCATTCTGCGACTCAATGGCATCAGTGACATCTTTGGCGGTCATCTGGAAACTGTTCAGTTTTGCCGGATCAAGCCAGATACGCATCGAATACTGCGAACCGTAAGCGTCAATATCACCAACGCCATTAACACGGCTTAACGGATCCTGAATATTACTGGCAACATAATCGGCAATATCCTGTTTATCCATTGAACCATCAGTAGAGACGAAGGCAATGGTCAGAATGTTGGTATCGCCGGTTTTACGTACCGTTACGCCCTGATTTTGCACCGCCTGGGGGAGTTTACGCATGGCTGATTGCAACTGGTTTTGCACCTGTTGCACTGCTTCGTCCGGGTCTGTGCCTGCTTTAAAACTGAGCGTCACCGACGCCTGGCCGGTGCCGCTGCTTTGTGACGACATATACATCAGGTTATCGAGGCCAGTCATATTCTGCTCAATAACCTGGGTCACGGTGTTTTCCAGCGTCTGGGCCGACGCGCCAGGATAGTTAGCCGTTACTCGCACATTAGGGGGGGCGAGATCCGGGTATTGTTCAACAGGCAATGAAAAAATCGCCAGGGTTCCTGTCAGACACAACAGGATTGCCAGTACCCAGGCAAAAATGGGGCGATCAATAAAGAAATTCGCCATTAAAAGAGGACCTCGTGTTTCTGCGTATCGTTATGGGCATACCTTGCTTCACTGTAGCGGCAAGGTACGAGCCAATCGTGGAGAAAAAAAGGAGATAATGTAAATTATCAGCACTCGGTAGCAAAGTTTGCATAAGCGTAAAGTAACGGCAGCTATCTCTTTCCATTGCGGTGCATGAACGGAATGTTTTTCTAATTTGTTGAATTTTTGATAAAAAATACAGCGATTTTTTATTTTGATATCGCAAGGAAGAGCATCATTCGAACCCTGTCAGCGAAAACTCACCTTTACAAATGTAAAGCCGCAGCAGGATGTTAACAAAATTTCTTCTTAACGGAATCGTTGCCCGGCATCGTTTTTCCCGGAGAGCTTGCAAAAAGCGGATATTTCGTTTGTCTGGTTCCATATCAATAAGCGAGGAAACTGCTCGTTTTTGCTGACGCTCATCAACATACTAAACACTATTTTATGACTTCTGCTAATAATTATATGAATATATAGAGATATTAAATCGATGTCATGTATGATTCTTGTATTTTGTTTGTGTGGAATTATTTTTGATATCTATTGTTTTATACGAATATGACTTGCTCTCTATCTTATTAATTAACGTCGGGTATCTTTTTCCTCTATGGTTCTTAAAATGAGAAGACCATTTTTTTTGGTTGAAAATCATATGCTAAGTGATGTGGTAAATATTCTTAGCTTTCTGAGAAAGTATTTTAATCATCTTGGTAGGTACACCATGAACTATTCTTCATATGGATCGATCTGTTTTATAGATCGATTTTTATTTATCGATCTATAAAAACTATATGACTTTATTTAAATAAACTGTCACTATTTTCAATATCTATTTCATGGAGGGGTTTCGCTCCGGATGAACTATTGCCAATAAAATATATTGGCATGGTTTGTAATGGTTTTTTATTAACTTTTGCATTACATATGTTTATGTTTATTGAGTATAATTAATTGATTTTATTGATATTTTTTCTTGATGTGAAACGTTTTAAAGGCTATTTTTGCACCTTGTTTCAGGCAGGCTAACAGTAGCCCACTATTAACTAGTGAACGGTAGATGAAGATGTAATATGGAAGTGATTAATCACTAACTTGTCGATAATAATGATTTTACGTTGTTGGTTAAATATCAGCAGCGGTGGCGTGTTAGCGCCAAAAATAAAAAACTTTACTCTGATGAATGTTTTTGGATGTTTTTCAATACTTGTTATGGGTAAGGGGAGTATTGCGCCAAATTTTATTAAATTATATTGCGCGCAATATGTGTTTATTACCAGAGCATTGGGATAAAAAGTTCTTTGTTATGAAAATCATAATCGGTGAGTTTGTTTCTTTCCTCAAAATAAGGCGCTTTATTGAACTTTAATTAAAAAGGAATAATACGTGCTGGCGAACCTGACGACATTTAGCGGTGGCACCACCACGCTGGCGGCGGGTTCAACGCTTAACACCGGCGTATTCACCCAGCAGGATGGCAGCGTTCTGAATATCAACCTTGGGGAAGACGCCAGTAGCCCAATCATCACCGCCGACAGCGCCTCGCTGGACGGTACGCTGAATATTACTGGGGTGGGTAATATTCAGGAGCCGCTCAGCCATGATCCCTACACCTTCACGCTGATCGACACCGATGGCACCATCAACGGCGACTTTGACGACCTGACCATCGCCGGAATGAAGACGAGAGCGATCGACTTCCTGACGGTCGCGGGTCGTATTAACCCCACGGATAACTCGCAGTACGAGCTCGCCACCTCGCTGTCCTGGTACGCAGATGAAAACAGTGCGGTCACAGATGCTCACGGAACCTTCACCCTGAGCGATCCCGATGGCAGCTTTACGCTGAACACCATACTGGCCGATGTTGCCCCGAACGACGCCACTCGCTGGGATGGTTCAACGCTGACCAAAGCGGGTGACGGCACGCTTATCCTGAAGGCGGCGAATACTTACAGCGGCAACACGCTCGTTAACGGTGGCACCCTGATTGCCGGAGTCGATAACTCGCTGGGTGAAGAGGGGGGGCTGGAGCTGGAATCTGGCTCCACCTTTGACCTGGATGGCATGAGCCAGAACCTTGAGTACGTATATGGCGATGTCGGGAGCACGCTGGATCTGGACGGAGGTAAATTGACTCTGGGAGGCGACAGCTATATGACCTCCTGGTTTAACGGCATCGTGACCGGCGGCGGCCTGCTGGATGTGTACGGCGATCTTATTATCGGGCAGACGAGCGATCTCAGCGGACTGAGTGCGACTATCGACATTGAGCAGTATGCCGTGGTGGAGGCTCAAACCCTGGAACTTGGCAGTGGGCGTATTGTGGCTGATGGCCTGCTGCTCATTGAATCCGCATCCGGTACTCTGGATAACAACATCAGCGGCAGCGGCGATGTCTGGAGCACAGGCGATACCACCCTCAGCGGTGACAATAGCGGGTTTAGCGGCTCCTGGACCCTCCGTAATTATGCCAGTTTCCGGGTGGCTGATGCTTCCGCGCTTGGCACGGGTAATGTCGTTGATGGCGGAACCCTGTATCTCGGCGGCACTGAAGACTGGGCGCTGAACAGCGGCAACGTGATTAGCGACTACTATAACTACGACGGCGAGCAACTCGTCGAGATGAACGCGGGTAAAGTGGTGAAACAGGGCGCTAACGCCATCACCATTGCGCATGCCAACACTTACAGCGGCGGCACGCTGATTGCCGAAGGCACGCTGAATGCCAGTGACGTTGGTGCGCTGGGGATGGGCGACGTAGATAACTACGCCATGCTGAATCTGAATGCGGCGGGAGAATATGTACTGGCGAACCTGACGACGTTTAGCGGCGGCACCACCTCGCTGGCGGCGAGCGCAACGCTCAGTACGACCGTGCTTGACCAGCAGGAGGGCAGCGTGCTGAGCATTGATTTAGGCGCGGATGCCAGTAGCCCAATCATTACCGCCGACAGCGTCAGCCTGAACGGCACGCTGAATATCACCGGGATTGGCAATATTCAGGATCCGCTTACCCATGCCCCTTACGCCTTCACGCTGATCGATGCCGACAGCGCTATTAGTGGGGACTTTGACGACCTGACCGTCGCCGGAATCGAAGCCAAAGAAACGGATTTCCTGACGGTTGACAGCCGTGTAGTACCCGCCGATAACTCGCAATACGAACTGACGGCGTCACTCTCCTGGTATGCGGATGAAAATAATGCGGCGACGGATGCGCACGGCATCTTTACCCTCAGCGATCCCGATGGCAGCTTTACGCTGAATACGGTGCTGGCGGATGTCTACCCGAACAGCGTGACTGGCTGGGATGGCAAAACGCTGACCAAAGCGGGTGACGGCACGTTGATCCTGAACACTGCCAACACTTACAGCGGTGAAACTCGCGTCACCGAAGGCACATTGTGGCTGACGGATACCGGAGTAATTGGCGTGCCGGATGCGTCTGGCCAGGGGGCTGTAAATGTTGACTCTGGTGCCACTTTCGGCGGCAGCGGCGTAGTGAACGGCGATATCTACAACAGTGGCAAGATTGCTATGAGCCATGAAGGCGAAACGGGCAACACACTAACCATCAACGGTAACTACACTGGCGACAACGGTAATCTGTATTTCAACACGCAACTGGGCGACGACAGTTCACCAACCGATAAACTGGTCATCTCCGGTGATACTTCGGGTAACACGACGGTCTATGTTGCTAACGTCAATGGTAAAGGCGCACAGACGAAAATGGTATTGAAGTGATCGATGTCGGCGGCCAGTCAGAAGGTGTCTTTACCCAGGGTAACCAGGTGCAGATTGGGCTGTATGAATACCGTCTGTATGAAGATGAAGGCGACTGGTATTTACGCTCACAATCCACCGTTCCACCGGAACCGGATGATAGTGGCGATGTCCCGGTAACGCCGCAATATCGCCCTGATATTGGCGCTTACCTCGGTAACCAGTGGATGGTGCGTAACCTGCAAATGCAGACGTTGTACGATCGCGAAGGTAGTCAGTACCATAATGAAGATGGCAGTGTCTGGATGCGTTTCAAGGCGGGTAATGCCGGGTCGCAGGCGGCTGACGGCAATGTTGATATCAACAACAACTATTCGCAGTTTCAGTTGGGCGGCGATATCCTGGCGTGGGATAACGACAGGCAGAGTCTGAAAGTCGGCTTGATGGCCAGTTACATCAACGCAGACACCGACAGCGAGGGTAATCGTGGCGCGGACGGCAGTCGGTTCAGCGCGACAGGTAATGTTGATGGCTACAATCTCGGAGTATATGCGACCTGGTTTGCTGATGCGCAAAACCATCAAGGGGTTTATGTCGATAGCTGGTATCAGTATGGCTTCTACAACAACAGCGTGAGTAACGGTGACGTAGGTTCTGAGGGTTATGACTCCACGGCACATGCCATCTCGCTGGAGACGGGCTACCGCCACGATATTGCGCTGAGTAACCAGAATACAGTGAGCCTGATACCACAGGCGCAGGCGACCTGGCAGAAGTATGATGCTGACAGCGTTATCGACAATAACGGCACTCGTATTGACGATCAGGATAGTGATAGCTGGACCACCCGTCTGGGGCTGCGTGTGGATGGTAAATTGCACAGGAACGCAACATCCATGATCCAGCCATTTGCCGAAGTGAACTGGTTGTACACTAGCGGTGATGTTTCAGTTTCGTTCGATGGCGCGGAGATGAAACAGGATAGCCCGACTAACCGGGCGCAGGCGAAAGTAGGGATTCAGGTGAACCAGGACTGCCAGTGGAGTATTACTGGCCAGGTTGTTGGTGAGACAGGAAGCCATAACTATAACGATCTTAATGGCAGTCTGAACCTGCGTTACAGTTGGTAAAATACAGAGGGCTTACCCGGTGTTGTTTCGCCGCCGGGTAAGTAAATGTATCAGGCTTATATCAGTCGTAGAGCCTTATTTAAAGTCGGCTTATTTCGAGCATGGATGTCAAATAAGCTGGCTTTCCTCACCCTCCGCAGAGCGAAAGCTAATACTCACTAACGTGCCACCGCCAGAAGGTTGCGAAAAAGTCAGCGTACCACCCAGCCGTTCTGCACGCTCGCGCATGATATTCAGACCATAATGACCTTCGGGTTCTTTCGGTTCACCGATGCCGATACCGTTATCACGGATATAGACCGTGTGATTGCCGTCCGGCGCGGTGACGCAACTGACGGCAATTTCGCTGGCGTTGGCGTGCTTCATCGCATTCAGCACCGCCTCGCGAATAATTTGCAACAAATGCACTTGCATTTGTGCATCCAGCGCCAGGGTTGGTAGACGGCAGTCGAGCGTCAGTCTGGCACTGGTTTGGTTTTGCAACGCATCCAGCATTTCACGCAGCGCAGAGGGGAGATCCGCCTGCTGGAGTGTCAGACGGAAAGTGGTCAACAGCTCGCGCAACTGCCGATAAGCATCATTCAACGCCTGGGAAAAATCGGCCATGATACTTTGTGCGGTGGCGTTATCTTCCGGTATCGAACGCTTCAGTAATGTCAACTGGATACGTAAGTAAGAAAGCACCTGTGCCAGCGAGTCGTGCAACTCGCGGGCGATGGTTGCGCGTTCTTCCATCAACAGCAACTGCTGAAAATGCTTCTGCGCCTGATTAAAGTACAAACCACGGCCCAGCATCGACGAAACGCTGTTAAGCAGCGGTTCTGACGTTGACACGTTACTATTTTGCCAGTGTAGTTCGCCATATACTGTCTCTTGCATGGTCACCGGCAAAATTTGCATCGGCAGTTCAGGGTTTGGCTTTCCTTCGCTAATCCGCCAGTTTTCACCAACGTTAAGCTCCAGGTAATCAGCCGCTTCATTGTCGCGAACAATCTGCAAAATATGACGGAAACAATGTACATCAATCTGGCTGGTATTTAGCGCCTGCGAGCATTGGTACAGCACTTCCAGACGGCGCTTCGCTTCGTGGAGATCGCGGGTTTTTTCTTCTACTGACGCCTCCAGCGAGCGGTACAACTTATGCAGCTCGCTCGACATCTGGTTAAAGGTTTTTGCAAGCAGCCCCAGTTCATTCGGCAGGCTGGTATCCAGTGGCGGTGAGTCGAACTGCCCGTGTTCAATACGCTGACTGGCGGTCACCAGATGATTCAGCGGAGCAACCACCTGATGGCGTATGCGGCGCAGAGTAAAAAAGACCAGCGTGAAAATACCGATGCCGCCAGCCAGAGAAATCGCCACCACCAGCAGCATTTTGCGTTCAGCGTAGTGCTGCAAAGCCAGCACGAACAGGTCTATCTGATTGACATAACTATTGATATTAGCCTGATACCACGGCAAATCGCCGTTAATGAGCCGGTTATTCATCTCCAGCCAGTTGGCATTTAAATGCGCATAGCGAGTTTTTACCGCTTCTGGCACATACCAGACGTTGAGATTGGTTAATACCGGTGAATGCAGTGCCTGCTGGAACAGTTGGCGATGCGCATTGAGCTGCGGGCTGCCGCGTTGCAGATCGTAACCCAAACGATAACTTTGCATACGTAGCGATCCGGCAATATTGATCGCTTCGGCATCGCGCAAACTGCTCGCCAAAGTTAGCAGAGCAATACCAGTGGAAAGGATCGACAGCAGCACAATGTAAAAAAAGGCCCGGGCCAGACTGGCCGAGACGGGTCGTTTGACAATCACACGCGTCTTCTCCACATAAAATAATTAATGTTTCAGGTCGCTGAAACGCAATTTAATAAGCGATGAGATTATTTGATCTGCCACAGTTTATAGCGAAATAGTTGCTTGCCCTGGGCAAATGAATATTGCCGATTCCCCTGTAAGTCGGGTAATAACAACACTCATATAAAGAATAAGGTTTTTACAACCAAAAAAGAAGGTCGTTATGAATCGTTTTATTATGGCCAACAGTCAGCAATGTCTGGGTTGTCATGCTTGTGAAATCGCCTGTGTCATGGCTCACAATGATGAACAACATGTCTTGAGCCAACACCATTTTCACCCCCGAATTACGGTTATTAAACATCAGCAACAGCGTAGTGCGGTAACCTGCCATCACTGCGAAGATGCGCCCTGTGCCCGTAGCTGCCCCAATGGCGCGATCAGCCATGTTGATGACAGTATTCAGGTCAATCAACAAAAGTGCATTGGCTGTAAATCCTGCGTGGTGGCCTGTCCGTTTGGCACCATGCAAATCGTCCTGACCCCCGTCGCTGCGGGTAAAGTGAAAGCTACAGCGCATAAATGCGACCTGTGCGCAGGGCGAGAAAACGGCCCCGCCTGTGTCGAAAACTGCCCGGCGGATGCGTTGCAACTGGTCACCGACTCCACATTATCCGGCATGGCGAAATCCCGCCGCTTACGCACCGCTCGTCAGGAACATCAACCCTGGCATGCCAGTACAACGGCACAAGAAATGCCGGTGATGAGTAAAGTTGAGCAAATGCAGGCAACGCCCGCGCGCGGCGAGCCGGATAAACTGGCAATTGAAGCGCGTAAAACTGGCTTTGATGAGATTTATCTACCGTTTCGTGCCGATCAGGCGCAGCGAGAAGCCTCGCGCTGCCTGAAGTGCGGTGAACACAGCGTCTGTGAATGGACTTGCCCGCTGCATAACCATATTCCACAGTGGATTGAACTGGTGAAAGCCGGAAACATCGACGCAGCGGTCGAGCTTTCTCACCAGACCAACACCCTGCCAGAAATTACCGGGCGTGTCTGCCCGCAAGACCGCCTGTGTGAAGGTGCCTGCACCATTCGCGATGAACACGGCGCGGTAACCATCGGCAACATTGAACGCTACATTTCGGATCAGGCGCTGGCGAAAGGCTGGCGGCCTGACTTAAGCCACGTCACCAAAGTCTACAAGCGGGTGGCGATTATCGGCGCGGGGCCGGCGGGGCTGGCTTGTGCGGATGTCCTGACGCGTAACGGTGTTGAGGTGACGGTGTACGATCGCCATCCGGAAATCGGCGGCCTGCTCACCTTTGGCATTCCTTCTTTTAAACTGGATAAATCTCTGCTGGCGCGTCGTCGGGAAATCTTCAGCGCGATGGGAATTCACTTCGAACTCAATTGTGAAGTGGGCAAAGATGTCTCTTTGGATGCGTTGCTGGAACAGTATGATGCGGTCTTCGTTGGCGTAGGTACTTACCGTTCCATGAAAGCGGGCTTACCCAATGAAGATGCGCCGGGCGTTTATGACGCTCTGCCGTTCCTCATTGCTAACACCAAACAGGTGATGGGGCTTGAAGAATTACCGGAAGAGCCGTTTATCAATACCGCCGGACTAAATGTCGTGGTACTGGGCGGTGGCGACACCGCAATGGACTGTGTGCGCACCGCGTTGCGTCACGGCGCGAGTAACGTCACCTGTGCCTATCGTCGTGACGAAGCTAACATGCCTGGCTCGAAAAAAGAGGTGAAAAACGCCCGCGAAGAGGGAGCGAACTTCGAATTTAACGTCCAGCCGGTGGCGCTTGAGCTGAATGAACAAGGTCACGTTTGCGGAATTCGTTTCCTGCGCACGCGTCTTGGTGAAGCGGATGCACAAGGACGTCGACGTCCGGTGCCGGTTGAAGGCAGTGAATTTGTCATGCCAGCCGACGCGGTGATTATGGCGTTTGGTTTTAACCCGCACGGGATGCCGTGGCTGGAGTCGCACGGTGTCACTGTGGATAAATGGGGCCGCATTGTGGCGGACGTTGAAAGCCAGTACCGTTACCAGACGACGAACCCGAAAATCTTCGCCGGTGGCGACGCCGTGCGTGGTGCGGATCTGGTGGTTACCGCAATGGCGGAAGGGCGTCATGCGGCGCAGGGAATTATTGACTGGCTGGGGGTAAAATCAGTCAAATCTCACTAATTTCATACACAGACAAACCCGACTTCACAGCGTAAGATAACAGTTCATTTCGCGCTGTGGAGTCGGTATGACGCAACAAATCACCCTTATCAAAGACAAAATTCTCTCCGATAACTATTTCACCCTGCACAACATTACTTATGATCTTACGCGCAAAGATGGCGAAGTGATCCGCCATAAACGTGAGGTTTATGATCGCGGTAATGGCGCGACGATCCTTCTGTACAACGCGAAGAAAAAGACCGTGGTGCTGATTCGTCAGTTCCGCGTTGCCACCTGGGTTAATGGCAATGAAAGTGGGCAGTTGATTGAAACCTGCGCCGGGCTGCTGGATAACGATGAACCGGAAGTCTGTATTCGCAAAGAAGCGATTGAAGAGACAGGTTATGAAGTTGGCGAAGTACGCAAATTATTTGAACTGTATATGTCGCCTGGCGGTGTGACCGAGTTAATCCACTTTTTTATCGCGGAATACAGTGACAGTCAGCGCGCTAACGCGGGTGGCGGCGTAGAAGATGAAGATATTGAAGTGCTCGAGCTGCCGTTCAGCCAGGCGCTGGAGATGATCAAAACTGGCGAGATACGTGACGGTAAGACAGTGTTATTGCTTAACTATTTGCAAGCGTCACATTTAATGGACTGAAAAGTAACAATAATATTTCGCTGATTATTATTGGCTCAATCCGATAAATCCGATTGAGCCGCGCTATCTGCGCAACGAAGATACGACTTGTGCTGTTTGTTTGAACTTCTGGGGTCGTACCGTCCATGCGCTATCGCATTTTCCTTCTCATGTTTATCGCTTTGTTGCCGACGTCTTTAGCGTGGGCAGCACCAGCGCAACGGACGTTTTCCGACTGGCAGGTTACTTGTAATAATCAAAATTTCTGCGTAGCGCGCAACACAGGCGATCACAATGGGTTGGTGATGACTCTTAGCCGCAGTGCCGGGGCGCATACCGACGCCGTTTTACGTATTGAGCGTGGTGGTTTGAAATCACCGGATGCGTTGGAAGAGGAGATAGCGCCACGACTACTATTAGATGGAAAGCCGCTGGCATTAATAGGAGATAAGTGGCGAATTTCGCCGTGGTTATTAGTGACCGATGATACGGCGACCATCACCGCGTTTTTAAAGAGGGTTCAGGATGGGAAGGCAATCACCTTACGTGACGGCGAGCAGACCATTTCTTTGAGCGGTTTAAAAGCGGCGTTGATATTTATTGATGCCCAACAAAAGCGCGTTGGTAGTGAAACCGCGTGGATCAAGAAAGGGGATGAGCCGCCGCTTAGCGTGCCGCCTGCGCCTGCACTGAAAGAGGTCGCAGTAGTGAATCCAACGCCAACGCCACTCTCACTTGAAGAACGTAATGATTTGCTGGATTACGGTAACTGGCGGATGAAGGGGCTGCGTTGTTCGCTTGACCCGTTGCGTCGTGAAGTGAGCGTCACGGCGCTGACCGACGACAAGGCATTAATGATGATTGGCTGTGAGGCTGGCGCGTATAACACCATTGATCTGGCGTGGATCGTTTCGCGTAAAAAACCGCTGGCATCGCGCCCGGTAAGGTTGCGCTTACCGTTCAACAACGGTCAGGAGACGAATGAACTGGAGTTGATGAACGCGACATTTGATGAAAAGTCGCGTGAACTGGTGACGTTAGCGAAAGGGCGTGGGTTAAGCGATTGTGGTATCCAGACTCGCTGGCGTTTTGACGGCCAGCGCTTTCGTCTGGTGCGTTACGCCGCAGAGCCAACTTGCGATAACTGGCATGGACCAGACGCCTGGCCCACGTTGTGGATCACCCGTTAAACATCATGGCGGGAACATGTAAGCCTGATAAGACGCGCCAGGCCGGATAAGACGCGCCAGGCCGGATAAGACGCGTCGCGTCGCATCCGGCAATCAGCATCCGGCAATCAGCATCAGACGCCTTTTACCCCAAGCACCTTATGCGCTTTTGCCACAATATTCTCGGCAGTAAAGCCAAAGAACGGGAACAGTTTATCCGCCGGAGCAGATTCGCCATAACCCGTCATTCCGACAATCGCCCCTTTCAGACCGACATATTTGTACCAGTAATCGGCAATACCTGCTTCTACCGCTACGCGGGCAGAAACGTTTGAGGGCAGCACCGACTCACGATATTCCTCATCCTGGGCGTCAAAAATATCCGTCGAGGGTAAGGAAACCACGCGCACATTGCGTCCTTCGCCCGCCAGTTTCTCTGCCGCTTGCAGGGTAATCTCCATCTCTGAACCGGTAGCAATCAAGATAATATCCGGCTTGCCGCCGCTGTCTTTCAACACATAACCGCCACGAGCAATCTCTTTCACCTGCTCCGGAGTGCGTTCCACCTGGGCCAGATTTTGTCTGGAGAGGATCAGCGCCGTCGGTCCGTTATGGCGCTCAACAGCCAGTTTCCAGCCCACCGCCGCTTCTACCTGATCGCACGGTCGCCAGGTGCTGAAATTCGGCGTTAAGCGCAAACTGGCCAGTTGCTCAACCGCCTGGTGCGTCGGGCCATCTTCCCCCAGACCAATCGAGTCATGGGTATAAACCATAATCTGCCGCGCTTTCATCAGCGCCGCCATACGCGCGGCGTTGCGGGCATATTCAACAAACATCAGGAACGTTGCGGTATACGGTACAAATCCACCGTGGTGCGCGATGCCGTTGGCGATAGCGGTCATACCAAATTCACGCACCCCGTAGTGAATATAATTCCCTGCTGGATCTTCCTTCAGCGACACAGAACCTTTCCAGATGGTGAGGTTGCTGGGAGCCAGATCCGCTGAACCACCAAGCAGCTCCGGCAGCATTGGGCCGTAAGCGTTAAGCGTATTTTGCGAGGCTTTGCGGGTCGCGATTTTCGCCGGATTCGCCTGCAACTCATTGATATATTTCTGAGTCGTTTTCTCCCAGTCTTTCGGCAAACCGCCACTCATCCGGCGGGTAAACTCTTCTGCCAGTTGTGGATGGGCTTTTTTATACGCGGCAAACTTCTCATTCCAGCTCTGCTGCGCTTTTTCGCCTTTTTCGCGGGCATCCCAGGCGTGGTAAATTTCTTTGGGGATCTCAAAGGGTGGATGATGCCAGCCCAGTTTTTGCCGTGCCAGCGCCACTTCTTCTTCACCCAGTGGGGCGCCGTGCGCCTCTTCTTTACCCGCTTTATTAGGCGAGCCAAAGCCAATCACCGTGCGGCAGATAATCAGCGACGGCTTATCTTTCACGCTTTGTGCTTCGAGAATAGCTTCCTTCACCGCTTGCGGATCGTGACCGTCGATTTCGTGGACAACATGCCAGTGATAGGCTTCAAAGCGTTTTGCCGTATCGTCGGTAAACCAGCCTTCAGTTTCACCATCAATCGAAATCCCGTTGTGATCGTAAAAACCAATCAGCTTACCGAGTCCCAGCGTTCCCGCCAGTGAACAGACCTCATGGGAGATACCTTCCATCAGGCAACCATCACCCATAAACACATAAGTGAAGTGATCGACAATCTCATGATCCGGCTGGTTAAACTGCGCCGCCAGCGTGCGTTCTGCTATCGCCAGTCCGACTGCGTTCGCCAGCCCCTGACCCAGCGGCCCCGTGGTGGTTTCCACGCCCGGCGTATAGCCAATCTCCGGGTGACCTGGTGTTTTTGAATGTAGCTGACGGAAGTTCTTCAGCTCTTCCAGCGGCAGGTCGTAACCGGTCAGATGCAGCAAACTGTAGAGCAGCATCGATGCGTGACCGTTAGAGAGAATAAAGCGGTCGCGATCATACCAGGTCGGGTCGGTGGGGTTATGTTTAAGAAAATCGTTCCACAACACTTCGGCAATATCGGCCATGCCCATCGGCGCGCCGGGATGACCAGAATTGGCTTTTTGCACCGCATCCATACTGAGCGCGCGAATCGCATTGGCAAGG
This sequence comes from Escherichia sp. 20412-1, assembly GCF_003027595.1. Classification (NCBI taxonomy): domain Bacteria; kingdom Pseudomonadati; phylum Pseudomonadota; class Gammaproteobacteria; order Enterobacterales; family Enterobacteriaceae; genus Escherichia; species Escherichia sp. 20412-1. The sequence goes on from NZ_PYQM01000006.1 coordinate 131,001, forward strand.
TCTTTTCGGGACATAGAACACTCCGTGGCTGGTTTACAGTTTGGCGGCAAGAAGATCTTCCAGTTTGCGTTGATCGACAGCGAACAGGCGGATGCCTTCAGACAGTTTTTCTACCGCCATCGCATCCTGATTGTGTTCCCAACGAAATTCCGCTTCGCTCATAGGGGTAGGGCGCGGGAAATGCTGAGAAGGCGGGATTAATTTACGTACCACCGGCGAGACTTTTTCCTGCAACTCTTTCAGCAAGTTCGGCGCGATGGTCAGACGGTCACAACCGGTTAAAGCGAGGATTTGCTCGGTACGGCGGAAACTTGCGCCCATAACGATGGTTTCGTAACGGTGCTGTTTATAGTAGTCGTAGATATTGCGTACTGATTTGACGCCCGGATCTTCTTCTACCACATATGGGTCCATTGGTTTGCGCGCCTGATACCAGTCATAAATACGGCCCACAAACGGTGAAATCAGAAAAACGCCTGCTTCTGCGCAGGCTCGTGCCTGAGCAAAGGAAAACAGCAGCGTCAGATTGCAATTAATACCTTCTTTTTCCAGCTCTTCTGCCGCGCGAATTCCTTCCCATGTCGAAGCCAACTTGATCAGAATGCGTGACTTCTCAACGCCCTGCTGCTGGTACAAATCCACCAGATGGCGCGCTTTCTCAATACTCTTTTCTTTATCAAAAGAGAGGCGTGCATCAACTTCTGTCGACACACGACCGGGTACGATTTTGAGAATTTCTGTACCGAAATTGACCGCCAGTTTGTCACAGGCCGCGACGACTTGTTGTTCCTGGGTTTGACCGTTTTTTTTACCCCAGGCAATAGCATCGTCTATTAAATGCTCATATTGTGATAATCCGGCAGCCTTGAGTAACAGCGAAGGATTGGTGGTGGCATCCTGAGGATGGTAGTGACGAATGGACTCAATATCGCCACTGTCTGCCACGACCGTGGTGAACTGTTTGATGCCGTCTAACTCGTTCATAGGAAATACTCCTTGAAAAGTAAAGTGTTAGATGAGTGCGTTAATTCACACTTCTGACAAATTTCGCGAAACGCATCAAAAAAGCATAGCAGACAGGCATGGTATTGCTGGATTAAGCAGGTAACATCGGTGTTATAGGATTATTACCGAAACATTATTTCGATGTGGAGAGTTTGGACTTGCTCAAAGTCTGAAAGCTCCGGCAAGGTGATAATGTGCGCCACGTTGTGGGCGAAGGCAGCAACCCACACATTTTTGTGAACGTTACGTGAAAGGAACAACCAAATGGATGACCAGTTAAAACAAAGTGCACTTGATTTCCATGAATTTCCAGTCCCAGGGAAAATCCAGGTTTCTCCGACCAAACCTCTGGCAACGCAGCGTGATCTGGCGCTGGCCTATTCGCCTGGCGTCGCCGCGCCTTGTCTTGAAATCGAAAAAGATCCGTTAAAAGCCTACAAATATACAGCGCGCGGTAACCTGGTGGCGGTGATCTCTAACGGTACGGCAGTGCTGGGGCTCGGTAACATTGGAGCACTGGCAGGCAAACCGGTAATGGAAGGCAAGGGCGTTCTGTTTAAGAAATTCGCCGGGATAGATGTGTTTGACATCGAAGTTGATGAGCTGGACCCGGATAAATTTATTGAAGTGGTCGCCGCACTCGAACCGACGTTCGGTGGTATCAACCTTGAAGACATTAAAGCGCCAGAATGTTTCTACATTGAGCAGAAACTGCGCCAGCGAATGAACATTCCGGTATTCCATGACGACCAGCACGGTACGGCAATCATCAGCACCGCCGCCATCCTCAACGGCTTGCGCGTGGTGGAGAAAAATATCTCCGACGTAAGGATGGTGGTTTCTGGCGCAGGTGCAGCGGCAATCGCCTGTATGAACCTGCTGGTGGCGCTGGGTCTGCAAAAACACAACATCGTAGTTTGCGACTCAAAAGGCGTTATCTATCAGGGGCGCGAGCCGAACATGGCGGAAACCAAAGCGGCATATGCAGTTGTGGATGACGGCAAACGTACCCTCGACGATGTGATTGAAGGCGCGGATATTTTCCTCGGCTGTTCCGGCCCGAAAGTGCTGACCCAGGAGATGGTGAAGAAAATGGCTCGCGCGCCGATGATTCTGGCGCTGGCGAACCCGGAACCGGAAATTCTGCCGCCGCTGGCGAAAGAAGTGCGTCCGGACGCCATCATCTGTACCGGTCGTTCCGACTATCCGAACCAGGTCAACAACGTGCTTTGCTTCCCGTTCATCTTCCGTGGCGCGCTGGACGTTGGCGCAACGGCCATCAACGAAGAGATGAAACTGGCAGCGGTACGCGCAATTGCTGAACTGGCTCATGCGGAACAGAGCGAAGTGGTTGCTTCTGCCTATGGCGATCAGGATCTGAGCTTTGGCCCGGAATACATTATTCCTAAACCGTTCGATCCACGTCTGATCGTCAAGATCGCGCCAGCGGTGGCAAAAGCGGCAATGGAGTCCGGTGTGGCGACGCGCCCGATTGCCGACTTTGACGCCTACATCGACAAGTTGACCGAGTTCGTTTACAAAACCAACCTGTTTATGAAGCCGATTTTCTCCCAGGCTCGCAAAGCGCCGAAGCGCGTTGTCCTGCCTGAAGGGGAAGAGGCGCGCGTTCTGCACGCGACTCAGGAACTGGTAACGCTGGGACTGGCAAAACCAATTCTTATTGGTCGTCCAAATGTGATCGAAATGCGCATTAAGAAACTGGGTTTGCAGATCAAAGCGGGCGTTGATTTTGAGATCGTCAATAACGAATCCGATCCGCGCTTTAAAGAGTACTGGAGCGAATACTTCCAGATCATGAAGCGTCGTGGTGTAACTCAGGAACAGGCGCAGCGTGCTCTGATCAGCAACCCGACTGTGATCGGCGCGATCATGGTTCAGCGTGGCGAAGCCGATGCAATGATCTGCGGTACGGTGGGCGAATATCACGAACACTTCAGCGTGGTGAAAAATGTGTTTGGCTATCGCGATGGTGTTCACACCGCTGGCGCAATGAACGCGCTGCTGCTGCCGAGTGGTAACACCTTTATTGCTGATACTTACGTCAATAATGAGCCAGATGCAGAAGAGCTGGCGGAGATCACCTTGATGGCGGCAGAAACGGTCCGTCGTTTCGGTATTGAGCCGCGCGTTGCTCTGCTGTCGCATTCCAACTTCGGCTCTTCTGACTGCCCGTCGTCAAGCAAGATGCGTAAAGCGCTGGAGCTGGTGAGAGAACGTGCTCCTGAACTGATGATTGATGGTGAAATGCATGGTGACGCGGCGCTGGTAGAAGCGATTCGCAACGACCGTATGCCGGACAGCCCTTTGAAAGGTTCCGCCAATATTCTGGTGATGCCGAACATGGAAGCCGCCCGCATTAGTTACAACTTGTTGCGCGTTTCCAGCTCGGAAGGTGTGACGGTCGGCCCGGTGCTGATGGGCGTGGCAAAACCGGTTCACGTATTAACGCCAATCGCGTCAGTGCGTCGTATCGTTAACATGGTGGCGCTGGCCGTGGTTGAAGCGCAAACTCAACCGCTGTAATTCTTAATGTTAAATCACGCTTACCCTGAATTATTCGGGGTAAGCGATTTACCGCAATATATCAGAAGGGATTATTACTGGTTTTTCGAATAATAAAGTACGCCATATAAAAATAAATCAATTATCAATTTAATTATATTCATGTGCTGCACGTGAAAATTTATGCATTACATAAAATATCTCCCCATTCTTAGTGATCTACCTCACCTTTCAAACTCGCTTGCCGAATTTTGTTATTTACTCTGACGAAAAATTGTCACGATAGCCGCAAGTTTTTCACAGGCGGCGACTCATGGATAAAGAACGCATCATTCAGGAATTTGTGCCCGGGAAACAGGTCACGCTGGCACATCTCATTGCGCACCCTGGCGAGGAACTGGCGAAGAAAATCGGTGTTCCGGATGCAGGTGCAATCGGCATTATGACGCTAACTCCCGGAGAAACGGCGATGATTGCCGGTGATTTAGCATTGAAAGCCGCCGACGTACACATTGGTTTTCTCGACCGCTTCAGTGGTGCTCTGGTGATTTATGGCTCGGTGGGCGCAGTGGAAGAAGCTTTATTACAAACCGTTAGCGGTTTAGGGCGCTTATTAAATTATACGCTGTGTGAAATGACGAAAAGTTAATACGAGGCATTCATGAAACGAATCGCGTTTGTGGGGGCCGTCGGGGCAGGAAAAACAACGCTTTTTAATGCTTTGCAGGGGAATTACGCTCTCGCCAAAAAAACGCAGGCTGTGGAATTTAATGATAAGGGTGATATTGATACTCCAGGCGAATATTTTAGCCATCCCCGCCTGTATCACGCCTTAATTACCACGCTACAGGATGTGGACATGCTGATCTATGTCCACGGCGCGAATGACCCGGAAAGCCGATTACCTGTCGGGTTGCTGGATATTGGCGTTATTAAACGGCAAATCGCCGTCATCAGTAAAACGGACATGCCAGATGCTGATATCGCCGCTACGCGACAGCTATTGCTTGAGACGGGCTTCGAAGAACCGATTTTCGCGCTAAACAGCCACGACCCGCAAAGCGTGCAGCAACTGGTGGATTATCTGGCATCTCTCACCGAACAGGAGGAAGCAGGTGAAAAAACTCATCACAGCGAATGATATTCGTGAAGCACATTCACGCGGCGAACAGGCAATGTCCGTGGTTCTGCGTGCCAGCATTATTACCCCGGAAGCGCGAGAAGTGGCGGCCCTGCTGGGGGTTACCATCATCGAGTGCGATGAATCGACGCCGGTAACGGCATCCGTTCCCGTCAGCGCGCCAGCCGATAAAACCGAAAACCAGCGCATCCGCGAAACCATCATCGCCCAGTTACCGGAAGGCCAGTTTACCGAAAGCCTGGTCGCGCAACTGATGGAAAAAGTGATGAAGGAAAAACAGTCGCTGGAGCAGGGCGCAATGCAGCCGAGCTTTAAATCGGTGACCGGCAAAGGCGGCATCAAAGTGATTGATGGCGGCAGCGTGAAATTTGGTCGTTTCGATGGCGCACAACCGCACTGCGTGGGCTTGACTGATCTCGTGACCGGAGACGACGGCAGCAGCATGGCCGCCGGTTTTATGCAGTGGGAGAACGCCTTCTTCCCGTGGACCCTGAACTACGACGAAATCGACATGGTACTGGAAGGGGAACTGCATGTTCGCCACGAAGGCGAAACCATGATCGCCAAAGCGGGCGATGTGATGTTTATCCCGAAAGGTTCCAGCATCGAATTTGGTACGACATCCAGCGTGAAGTTCCTGTATGTCGCCTGGCCGGCGAACTGGCAATCCCTATGAAAGATTTCATCACCGAAGCATGGCTAAGAGCAAACCATACGCTCAGCGAAGGCGCAGAGATCCATCTCCCTGCGGACAGTCGCCTGACGCCCTCTGCCCGGGAGTTGCTGGAAAGCCGCCATCTGCGCATCAAGTTTATTGATGAGCAGGGGAGTTTGTTTGTTGACGATGAACTGCAGCAGCCGCAGCGTGTTCACGGGTTGACCAGTAGCGATGAATATCCGCAAGCGTGCTGCGAACTGTGTCGCCAGCCGGTGGCAAAAAAGCCTGACACGCTGACTCACCTGTCGGCGGAAAAAATGGTCGCTAAAAGCGATCCGCGCTTGGGTTTTCGCGCTGTCCTCGACAGCACCATTGCGCTGACAGTGTGGCTGCAAATTGAACTGGCGGAACCGTGGCAGCCGTGGCTGGCGGATATCCGTTCGCGTCTTGGCAACATTATGCGTGCCGATGCGTTGGGGGAACCGCTGGCCGATCAGGCGATTGTCGGGTTTTCTGACGAAGAGCTGCATCGGCTTTCTCACCAGCCGCTGCGTTATCTCGACCACGATCATCTGGTGCCGGAAGCCAGCCACGGACGCGATGTGGCGTTGCTGAACCTGCTGCGAACCAAAGTGCGGGAAACCGAAACCGTCGCGGCGCAGGTGTTTATTACCCGCAGTTTTAACGTACTGCGTCCGGACATCTTGCAGGCGCTGAACCGCCTTTCCAGCACGGTTTACGTGATGATGATTTTGAGCGTAACGAAGCAGCCGCTAACGGTGAAACAGATCCAACAACGACTGGGGGAAACGCAATGATTATTGAACGTTGTCGTGAACTGGCGTTGCGAGCGCCCGCCAGAGTGGTTTTTCCGGATGCGTTAGACCAGCGTGTGCTGAAAGCTGCGCAATATCTGCATCAGCAAGGCCTGGCGACGCCCATTCTGGTCGCCAGTCCGTTTGAACTTCGCCAGTTTGCGTTCACTCATGGTGTGGCGATGGATGGACTACAGGCCATTGATCCGCATGGCAACCTCGCAATGCGGGAAGAATTTGCCCAGCGCTGGCTGACCCGTGCGGGAGAAAAAACGCCGCCGGATGCGCTGGAAAAACTCACCGACCCGTTGATGTTCGCCGCCGCGATGGTTAGCGCCGGTAAAGCGGATGTCTGTATCGCGGGCAATCTCTCTTCCACGGCGAATGTGTTGCGTGCCGGATTACGCATTATTGGTTTGCAACCTGACTGTAAAACGCTCTCCTCCATTTTCCTGATGTTGCCGCAGTACAGCGGCCCGGCGTTGGGTTTTGCCGATTGCAGCGTAGTGCCGCAACCAACGGCGGCGCAACTGGCTGATATCGCGCTTGCCAGCGCCGAAACATGGCGGGCTATCACCGGAGAAGAGCCGCGCGTGGCGATGCTGTCATTTTCCAGCAACGGCAGCGCCCGCCACCCCTGCGTTGCTAACGTTCAGCAGGCGACAGAAATAATCCGTGAACGCGCGCCACAACTGGTAGTGGATGGCGAGTTGCAGTTTGACGCCGCCTTTGTGCCGGAAGTGGCAGCGCAAAAAGCGCCTGCCAGCCCGCTTCAGGGCAACGCCAATGTGATGGTTTTTCCGTCGCTAGAGGCGGGAAATATTGGCTACAAAATCGCACAACGACTTGGCGGATATCGTGCCGTCGGGCCATTGATACAAGGACTTGCCGCGCCGATGCACGATCTCTCGCGTGGTTGTAGCGTGCAGGAAATTATCGAGCTGGCGCTGGTGGCCGCCGTACCGCGTCAGACAAAAGTGAACCGCGAAAGCAGTTTACCCACACTGGTTGAATGAACGGTCCCGTTCTGGACCCCTATAAAGAGGAAAACACAATGGAAGCATTAGGAATGATCGAAACCCGGGGCCTGGTTGCACTGATTGAGGCTTCTGATGCGATGGTGAAAGCCGCGCGCGTCAAACTGGTTGGTGTTAAGCAGATTGGTGGCGGTCTGGTGACTGCAATGGTTCGCGGTGATGTTGCTGCCTGTAAAGCCGCGACCGATGCTGGTGCCGCAGCGGCACAGCGTATTGGCGAGCTGGTATCCGTACACGTTATCCCGCGTCCGCACGGCGACCTGGAAGAAGTCTTCCCGATCGGCCTGAAAGGCGACAGCAGCAACCTGTAATCACCCTGTGTGACGTCGATTCGGGCGTCACGCTCTCTCCTTGTTCATTTTACCTTCTGCGGAGGGTAGGGGGAGCTTTTACCTGAAATACGCCACGGAGGCGGGTATGAAACTGGCTGTCGTCACTGGGCAAATTGTTTGCACCGTGCGCCACCACGGACTGGCGCATGACAAATTGCTGATGGTGGAAATGATTGATCCACAGGGAAATCCCGATGGGCAGTGTGCCGTCGCTATCGACAATATTGGCGCAGGAACCGGAGAGTGGGTGTTGCTGGTGAGTGGCAGTTCCGCCCGCCAGGCGCATAAAAGCGAAACGTCGCCGGTCGACTTGTGCGTGATTGGCATTGTCGATGAGGTGGTGTCTGGCGGTCAGGTCATTTTCCACAAATAAGGCAGAACATCATGAATCAACAGGATATTGAACAGGTGGTGAAAGCGGTGCTGCTGAAAATGCAAAGCAGTGATACACCGCCCGCCGCCGTTCATGAGATGGGCGTTTTTGCTTCCCTGGATGACGCCGTTGCGGCTGCTAAAGTGGCGCAACCTGAGTTAAAAAGTGTGGCGATGCGCCAGTTAGCCATTGCTGCTATTCGTGAAGCAGGCGAAAAGCACGCCAGAGATTTAGCGGAACTTGCCGTTAGTGAAACCGGCATGGGTCGCGTTGACGATAAATTTGCCAAAAACGTCGCTCAGGCGCGCGGTACGCCGGGTGTTGAATGCCTTTCTCCGCAGGTGCTGACCGGTGATAACGGCCTGACCTTGATTGAAAACGCACCCTGGGGCGTGGTGGCTTCGGTGACACCGTCAACCAATCCGGCGGCAACTGTAATTAATAACGCCATCAGCCTGATCGCCGCGGGCAACAGCGTCATTTTCGCCCCACATCCGGCGGCGAAAAAAGTCTCTCAGCGGGCGATTACGTTACTCAACCAGGCGATTGTCGCCGCAGGCGGGCCAGAAAATTTACTGGTTACCGTGGCAAATCCGGATATCGAAACCGCGCAACGCTTGTTCAGGTTTCCGGGCATTGGCCTTTTGGTGGTGACAGGTGGCGAAGCGGTAGTGGAAGCAGCGCGCAAACACACCAATAAACGCCTGATTGCCGCAGGTGCCGGTAATCCGCCGGTGGTGGTGGATGAAACCGCCGACCTCGCCCGTGCCGCGCAGTCCATCGTCAAAGGCGCTTCTTTCGATAACAACATCATTTGTGCCGATGAAAAGGTACTGATTGTCGTTGATAGCGTAGCCGATGAACTGATGCGCCTGATGGAAGGCCAGCACGCGGTGAAACTGACCGCAGAGCAGGCACAGCAACTGCAATCTGTGTTGCTGAAAAATATCGACGAGCGCGGAAAAGGCACCGTCAGCCGTGACTGGGTAGGTCGTGACGCGGCGAAAATCGCGGCAGCAATTGGCCTGAACGTCCCGCAAGAAACGCGTTTGCTGTTTGTGGAAACCACTGCAGAACATCCCTTTGCCGTTACCGAGCTGATGATGCCGGTGTTGCCTGTCGTGCGCGTCACCAACGTGGCTGATGCCATTGCGCTGGCGGTGAAACTGGAAGGTGGTTGCCACCACACGGCGGCAATGCACTCGCGCAATATCGACAACATGAACCAGATGGCAAACGCCATTGATACCAGCATTTTCGTCAAGAACGGGTCGTGCATTGCCGGGCTGGGGCTGGGCGGAGAAGGCTGGACCACGATGACCATCACCACGCCAACCGGTGAAGGGGTAACCAGCGCGCGGACGTTTGTTCGTCTGCGCCGCTGTGTATTAGTCGATGCGTTTCGCATTGTTTAAGGAGTAACAGATGGCGCACGACGAACAATGGCTCACCCCACGTCTGCAAACAGCGGCAACGTTGTGTAACCAGACGCCAGCGGCGACGGAATCTCCGCTGTGGTTGGGGGTGGATCTGGGCACCTGCGATGTGGTGTCAATGGTCGTCGACCGCGACGGTCAGCCGGTGGCGGTATGCCTCGACTGGGCCGATGTGGTCCGCGACGGCATCGTCTGGGATTTCTTCGGCGCAGTCACCATTGTTCGTCGCCATCTTGACACCCTTGAGCAGCAATTGGGTCGCCGTTTTAGTCATGCGGCGACGTCATTTCCCCCGGGGACGGATGCGCGTATTTCCATCAACGTGCTGGAATCTGCCGGACTGGAAGTGAGTCATGTGCTGGATGAGCCAACGGCGGTGGCAGACCTGCTGCAACTGGACAACGCTGGCGTAGTGGATATCGGCGGTGGCACCACCGGTATTGCCATTGTGAAACAGGGCAAAGTGACTTACTCGGCAGATGAAGCGACTGGCGGACATCATATCTCTCTGACCCTCGCCGGAAATCGTCGCATTCCGCTGGAAGAGGCGGAGCATTACAAGCGCGGTCACGGCAAAGAAATTTGGCCTGCGGTGAAGCCGGTATACGAAAAAATGGCGGACATTGTCGCCCGACATATCGCAGGGCAGAGCATTACTGATTTATGGCTGGCAGGTGGTTCCTGTATGCAACCGGGCGTGGCGGAACTGTTTCGCAAACAATTCCCGGCATTACAGGTGCATTTACCGCAGCACAGTTTGTTTATGACCCCGCTGGCGATAGCCAGTAGCGGGCGAGAGAAAGCGGAGGGGATCTATGCAAAATGAATTGCAAACGGCGCTCTTTCAGGCATTCGATACCCTGAATCTGCAACGGGTAAAAACATTTAGCGTTCCGCCAGTGACGCTCAGCGGTCTGGGCGCGGTGAGCGGTTGTGGACAACAAGCGCAAACCCGTGGCCTGAAACATCTGTTTGTAATGGCAGACAGCTTTTTACATCAGGCGGGGATGACCGCTGGCCTTATGCGTAGTCTGGCCGTCAAAGGAATTGCCATCACGCTCTGGCCGTGTCCGGTGGGCGAACCGTGTATTACTGACGTTTGTGCGGCTGTGGCGCAACTGCGTGAATCGGGTTGCGATGGGGTGATCGCGTTTGGCGGTGGCTCGGTGCTGGATGCAGCGAAAGCCGTTGCGTTGCTGGTGACGAACCCCGATAGCACACTGGCCGGGATGTCAGAAAACAGCGTTCTGCAATCACGCCTGCCGCTGATTGCCATTCCAACGACTGCCGGAACCGGCTCTGAAACCACTAACGTGACGGTGATTATCGACGCAGTGAGCGGGCGCAAGCAGGTATTAGCACATGCTTCGCTGATGCCGGATGTTGCCATTCTCGACGCCGCGCTGACCGAAGGCGTGCCGTCGCATGTCACGGCGATGACCGGTATCGACGCGTTAACTCATGCCATTGAAGCGTACAGCGCGCTGAACGCCACACCGTTTACCGACAGTCTGGCGATTGGCGCAATCGCGATGATCGGTAAATCGTTGCCGAAAGCGGTGGGCTACGGGCATGACCTTGCTGCGCGCGAGAGCATGTTGCTGGCTTCATGTATGGCCGGAATGGCGTTTTCCAGCGCGGGGCTTGGGTTGTGTCACGCGATGGCGCATCAGTCGGGTGCGGCGCTGCATATTCCGCACGGTCTGGCGAACGCTATGTTGCTGCCAACGGTGATGGAGTTTAACCGAATGGTTTGTCGTGAACGCTTTAGCCAGGTTGGTCGGGCGCTGCGAACTAAAAAATCGGACGATCGTGACGCTATTAACGCGGTAAGTGAGCTGATTGTGGAAGTTGGGATTGGTAAACGGCTGGGCGATGTTGGTGCGACATCTGCGCATTACGATGCATGGGCGCAGGCCGCGCAGGAAGATATTTGTCTGCGTAGCAACCCGCGTACCGCCAGCCTGGAGCAGATTGTCAGCCTGTACGCAGCGGCGCAATAAACGCCGGATGCGACGCTTGTCGCGTCTTATCCGGCCTACAGGATTGCACATGCAGGGCGGATAAGGCTTCACGCCGCATCCGCCAGTGGCGCGGTGCAGATGCCGGATGCGACGCTTGTCGCGTCTTATCCGGCCTACAGGATTGCATATGTAGGGCGGATAAGGTGTTCACGCCGCATCCGCCAGTGGCGTGGTACAAGTGCCGGATGCGACGCTTGTCGCGTCTTATCCGGCCTACAGGATTGCATATGTAGGCCGGATAAGGCGTTTACGCCGCATCCGCCAGTGGCGCGGTACAAGTGCCGGATGCGACGCTTGTCGCGTCTTATCCGGCCTACAGGATTGCACATGTAGGGCGGATAAGGCGTTCACGCCGCATCCGCCAGTGGCGCGGCGCAGATGCCGGATGCGACGCTCGTCGCGTCTTATCCGGCCTACAGGATTGCATATGTAGGGCGGATAAGGCGTTCACGCCGCATCCGCCAGTGGCGTGGTACAAGTGCCGGATGCGACGCTTGTCGCATCTTATCCGGCCTACAGGATTGCACATGCAGGGTGGATAAGGCGTTCACGCCGCATCCGCCAGTGGCGCGGTGCAGATGCCGGATGCGACGCTTGTCGCGTCTTATCCGGCCTACAGGATTGCACATGCAGGGCGGATAAGGCGTTCACGCCGCATCCGCCAGTGGCGTGGTACAAGTGCCGGATGCGACGCTTGTCGCATCTTATCCGGCCTACAGGATTGCACATGCAGGGCGGATAAGGCGTTCACGCCGCATCCGCCAGTGGCGTGGTACAAGTGCCGGATGCGACGCTTGTCGCGTCTTATCCGGCCTACAGGATTGCACATGCAGGGCGGATAAGGCGTTCACGCCGCATCCGCCAATAAATAATAACTAACAGGGAGTAAAGGCGATGGGAATTAATGAAATCATCATGTACATCATGATGTTCTTTATGCTGATAGCTGCCGTAGACAGGGTTCTGTCGCAGTTCGGCGGTTCAGCGCGTTTCCTCGGTAAATTCGGTAAAAGCATTGAGGGATCGGGCGGCCAGTTTGAAGAAGGCTTTATGGCAATGGGCGCTCTGGGTCTGGCGATGGTCGGTATGACCGCGCTTGCGCCTGTACTGGCACACGTACTTGGGCCGGTAATCATCCCGGTTTACGAAATGCTCGGCGCAAACCCGTCAATGTTCGCCGGAACACTGCTGGCGTGCGATATGGGCGGCTTCTTCCTCGCCAAAGAACTGGCGGGCGGCGATGTGGCAGCGTGGCTATACTCTGGGTTAATTCTCGGGTCGATGATGGGGCCAACGATTGTGTTTTCCATTCCGGTGGCGCTTGGCATCATCGAACCGTCTGACCGCCGTTATCTCGCACTCGGCGTGCTGGCCGGTATTGTGACCATTCCGATTGGTTGTATCGCCGGTGGTCTGGTGGCGATGTATTCCGGTGTGCAGATCAACGGCCAGCCGGTGGAATTTACCTTCGCGCTGATCCTGATGAATATGATCCCAGTGATCATTGTCGCGATTCTGGTGGCGCTGGGGCTGAAATTCATCCCGGAAAAAATGATCAACGGTTTCCAGATCTTCGCCAAATTTCTCGTGGCATTAATCACCATCGGTCTTGCCGCTGCGGTGGTGAAATTCCTGCTTGGCTGGGAACTGATCCCCGGTCTTGATCCCATCTTTATGTCTCCTGGCGACAAACCCGGCGAAGTGATGCGCGCCATTGAAGTGATCGGATCGATTTCCTGCGTTCTGTTGGGGGCGTACCCGATGGTGCTGCTGCTGACCCGCTGGTTTGAAAAACCGCTGATGAGTGTCGGTAAGCTGCTGAATATGAACAATATTGCGGCGGCGGGTATGGTGGCGACGCTTGCCAACAATATCCCGATGTTCGGCATGATGAAGCAGATGGATACCCGCGGCAAAGTGATCAACTGTGCCTTCGCCGTTTCCGCTGCCTTTGCCCTGGGCGACCACTTAGGTTTCGCCGCTGCCAACATGAACGCCATGATCTTCCCGATGATTGTCGGCAAGCTGATCGGCGGTGTTACGGCGATTGGCGTGGCGATGATGCTGGTGCCAAAAGAAGATGCGACCACGGCTAAAACCGAAGCGGAGGCGCAATCGTGAACACTCGCCAGCTACTGAGCGTCGGTATCGATATCGGCACCACCACCACCCAGGTGATCTTCTCCCACCTGGAACTGGTTAACCGTGCGGCAGTGTCGCAGGTGCCGCGTTACGAATTCATCAAACGCGAAATTAGCTGGCAAAGCCCGGTGTTCTTTACCCCTGTCGACAAACAGGGTGGATTAAAAGAAGCGGAACTGAAAACTTTAATCCTTGAGCAATATCAGGCTGCGGGCATTGCACCGGAGAGCGTCGATTCCGGTGCCATTATTATCACCGGCGAAAGCGCGAAAACCCGCAATGCCCGTCCGGCGGTGATGACGCTCTCTCAATCGCTGGGCGATTTTGTCGTCGCCAGTGCCGGACCGCATCTCGAATCGGTGATTGCCGGGCACGGTGCCGGAGCGCAAACACTCTCTGAACAACGGTTATGTCGGGTGCTGAATATCGATATCGGTGGCGGCACGGCGAACTACGCCCTGTTCGATGCCGGAAAAATCAGTGGGACTGCCTGCCTCAACGTCGGCGGTCGGCTGCTGGAAACCGACTGCCAGGGGCGCGTGATTTACGCTCATAAACCGGGGCAGATGATTGTGGATGAGTGCTTCGGCACAGGCACTGACGCCCGTTTACTGACCGGTGCGCAGTTGGTGCAGGTTACCCGGCGGATGGCGGAACTGATTGTCGAAGTGATTGAAGGAACGCTCTCGCCGCTCGCGCAGGCATTGATGCAAACCGGTTTGCTGCCCGCAGGCGTTACGCCCGAAATCATTACTCTTTCTGGCGGCGTGGGCGAATGTTATCGCCATCAGCCCGCTGACCCGTTCTGTTTTGCCGATATTGGGCCGCTGCTGGCAACAGCGCTGCATGACCATCCGCGCCTGCGTGAGATGCGCGTGCAGTTTCCGGCGCAAACCGTGCGCGCCACGGTGATTGGCGCGGGTGCGCATACCCTTTCGCTCTCTGGCAGCACTATCTGGCTGGAGGGCGTGCAACTGCCGCTGCGCAATTTGCCGGTGGCGATCCCGATTGATGAAACGGATCTGGTGAATGGCTGGCAACAGGCGCTGATTCAGCTCGATCTTGATCCCAACTCTGACGCGTACGTGCTGGCGCTTCCCGCCGGGCTTCCCGTGCGTTACGCCGCGGTACTGACGGTCATCAACGCGCTGGTCGATTTCGTCGCGCGTTTTCCGAATCCGCATCCCCTGCTGGTGGTGGCCGGGCAGGACTTTGGTAAAGCTCTGGGCATGTTGTTGCGCCCACAGCTACAACAACTCCCGTTGGCAGTCATTGATGAAGTGATTGTTCGCGCGGGGGACTATATCGACATTGGTACGCCTCTTTTTGGCGGATCGGTTGTGCCGGTGACGGTGAAATCACTCGCATTTCCTTCCTGAGGGAACGACTTATGAAACTAAAGACCACATTGTTTGGCAATGTTTATCAATTCAAGGATGTAAAAGAGGTGCTGGCGAAGGCCAACGAACTGCGTTCGGGGGATGTGCTGGCGGGGGTTGCGGCAACAAGCTCGCAGGAGCGGGTAGCGGCAAAGCAGGTGTTGTCGGAAATGACCGTGGCGGATATCCGCAATAACCCGGTGATTGCCTATGAAGAAGACTGCGTGACGCGGCTGATTCAGGATGACGTTAACGAAACGGCCTACAACCAGATTAAAAACTGGAGCATCAGCGAGCTGCGTGAGTACGTCCTGAGCGACGAAACCAGCGTTGATGATATTGCCTTTACCCGTAAAGGGCTGACCTCGGAAGTGGTCGCGGCGGTGGCGAAGATTTGCTCTAACGCGGATCTGATCTACGGCGCAAAGAAAATGCCGATTATCAAAAAGGCCAATACCACCATCGGTATTCCAGGCACTTTCAGCGCCCGTTTGCAGCCAAACGATACCCGTGATGACGTACAAAGTATCGCCGCGCAAATCTATGAAGGGCTTTCCTTCGGGGTAGGCGATGCGGTGATCGGCGTCAACCCGGTGACGGACGATGTGGAAAACTTAAGCCGCGTGCTGGACACCATCTACGGGGTGATCGACAAATTCAACATTCCGACTCAGGGCTGCGTGCTGGCGCACGTCACCACCCAGATTGAAGCGATTCGTCGCGGCGCACCGGGCGGGCTGATTTTCCAGAGTATTTGTGGCAGCGAGAAAGGGCTGAAAGAGTTCGGCGTGGAACTGGCAATGCTGGACGAAGCCCGCGCAGTGGGCGCAGAGTTCAACCGTATTGCCGGGGAAAACTGCCTCTACTTCGAAACCGGACAAGGTTCTGCACTCTCCGCTGGTGCCAACTTCGGTGCAGATCAGGTGACGATGGAAGCGCGTAACTACGGGCTGGCGCGTCATTACGATCCGTTTATCGTCAACACCGTGGTCGGTTTTATTGGGCCGGAGTATCTCTACAACGACCGGCAGATTATCCGTGCGGGCTTAGAAGATCACTTTATGGGCAAGCTGAGCGGCATTTCTATGGGCTGTGACTGCTGCTACACCAACCACGCTGACGCTGACCAGAACCTCAACGAAAACCTGATGATCCTGCTCGCTACCGCAGGCTGCAACTACATCATGGGGATGCCACTGGGTGACGACATCATGCTCAACTACCAGACCACGGCGTTCCATGACACCGCTACTGTGCGTCAGTTACTGAATCTGCGTCCGTCACCGGAGTTTGAACGCTGGCTGGAAAGCATGGGCATTATGGCAAACGGTCGCCTGACCAAACGGGCGGGCGATCCGTCACTGTTCTTCTGATGACGCGGAGATAACACATCATGGATCAAAAACAGATTGAAGAAATTGTACGCAGCGTGATGGCGTCAATGGGACAAGCGGCCGCCGCGCCGTCAGAAGCAAAATGCGCCACCACAACCTGTGCAACACCGGTGACCTCGGAAAGCTGCGCGCTGGATTTAGGTTCTGCTGAAGCGAAGGCGTGGATTGGCGTTGAAAATCCGCATCGCGCAGACGTATTAACCGAACTGCGCCGCAGCACCGTGGCCCGCGTCTGTACCGGTCGTGCCGGTCCGCGTCCGCGTACCCAGGCGCTGTTGCGTTTCCTGGCCGACCACTCGCGCTCTAAAGATACGGTGCTGAAAGAGGTGCCGGAAGAGTGGGTGAAAGCGCAGGGGCTGCTGGAAGTACGTTCTGAAATTAGCGACAAAAACCTTTATCTGACGCGCCCGGATCTGGGACGTCGTCTGTGTGCGGAAGCCGTCGAGGCTTTGAAAGCGCAATGTGTCGCCAATCCTGACGTGCAGGTCGTTGTCTCCGATGGTCTGTCTACGGATGCCATCACTGTGAACTACGAAGAAATTCTGCCGCCGCTGATGGCGGGCTTGCAACATGCGGGGCTGAAAGTCGGCACGCCGTTTTTTGTGCGTTATGGTCGCGTGAAAATTGAAGACCAGATTGGCGAGCTTCTTGGCGCGAAAGTGGTGATCCTGCTGGTGGGCGAACGTCCGGGGTTAGGGCAGTCAGAGAGCCTCTCCTGCTACGCCGTTTACTCACCGCGTATGGCAACTACTGTGGAGGCCGATCGCACCTGTATCTCTAACATTCACCAGGGTGGCACGCCGCCGGTTGAAGCCGCAGCCGTCATTGTGGATTTGGCGAAACGTATGCTGGAGCAGAAAGCATCCGGCATCAACATGACCCGATAAGGAGGCATCATGCCAGCTTTAGATTTGATTCGACCGTCGGTCACTGCCATGCGGGTGATTGCCTCCGTTAACGCT
This sequence comes from Escherichia sp. 20412-1, assembly GCF_003027595.1. Classification (NCBI taxonomy): domain Bacteria; kingdom Pseudomonadati; phylum Pseudomonadota; class Gammaproteobacteria; order Enterobacterales; family Enterobacteriaceae; genus Escherichia; species Escherichia sp. 20412-1. Next base: position 148,222 of record NZ_PYQM01000006.1, read on the forward strand.
GATTTTGCGCGTGAACTGAAATTGCCGCCGCATATTCGTAGCCTCGGGCTGATTTCCGCCGATTCTGATGATGTCACCTACATTGCGGCTGATGAAGCGACAAAACAGGCGATGGTTGAAGTGGTGTATGGTCGCTCGCTGTATGCCGGCGCGGCGCACGGCCCGTCACCGACTGCCGGTGAAGTATTGATTATGCTCGGCGGGCCAAACCCGGCGGAAGTGCGTGCCGGTCTGGATGCGATGGTCGCGCATATTGAAAACGGCGCGGCGTTCCAGTGGGCGAACGATAAGCAAGATACGGCATTCCTCGCTCATGTGGTTTCGCGTACCGGTTCTTATCTCTCTTCCACTGCGGGCATTACGCTCGGTGATCCGATGGCGTATCTGGTGGCACCGCCGCTGGAAGCGACCTACGGCATTGATGCTGCGTTGAAATCTGCTGATGTGCAACTGGTGACTTATGTTCCGCCACCGTCAGAAACCAACTATTCAGCGGCATTTTTGACCGGTAGCCAGGCAGCGTGTAAAGCGGCCTGTAACGCCTTTACTGATGCAGTGCTGGAAATCGCGCGTAATCCAATCCAACGTGCGTAACGGAGGTTGCCGATGAACAATGCACTGGGTTTGTTGGAAGTTGACGGCATGGTCGCCGCAATCGATGCGGCAGATGCCATGCTGAAAGCGGCAAACGTGCGTCTGCTCAGTCATGAAGTGCTTGACCCCGGTCGCTTAACGCTGGTGGTGGAAGGCGATCTGGCGGCGTGTCGTGCGGCGCTGGATGCCGGTTATGCCGCCGCAATGCGTACCGGGCGAGTTATCAGCCGCAAGGAAATTGGTCGACCTGATGATGACACCCAGTGGCTGGTTGCTGGCTTTAACCGACAGCTAAAGCAACCTGGCGCGCCAGCGATCGTCACGGAATCTGCCGACGAGTTGTTGGCGTTGTTAACATCAGTACGTCAGGGAATGACGGTCGGAGAAGTTGCCGCCCACTTTGGCTGGCCGCTGGAAAAAGCCAGAAATGCGCTCGAACAGCTCTTTTCTGCCGGGACGTTGCGTAAACGCAGTAGTCGTTATCGTCTCAAGCCCCATTAACCTGTCGGAGGTGCCGGGTGTCATATAACACCCGGCATTAACATCATGAAAAAGACCCGTACAGCCAACTTGCACCATCTTTATCATGAACCCTTACCCGAAAATCTGAGGCTCACGCCGAAGGTTGAAGTGGATAATGTTCATCAACAACAGACAACAGATGTCTATGAACATGCTTTGACAATTACCGCCTGGCAGCAGATTTATGATCAACTGCATCCGGGAAAGTTTCATGGTGAATTTACGGAAATCCTGCTTGATGATATTCAGGTTTTCCGTGAATACACCGGTCTGGCGCTGCGCCAGTCGTGTCTGGTCTGGCCGAACTCATTCTGGTTTGGTATTCCGGCGACGCGCGGTGAACAGGGATTTATCGGTTCGCAATGTCTGGGAAGCGCAGAAATAGCCACGCGGCCTGGCGGCACTGAGTTTGAATTAAGTACGCCGGACGATTACACCATTCTTGGCGTGGTGATCTCGGAAGATGTCATTTCCCGTCACGCAAACTTTCTGCATAACCCGGAAAGGGTGCTGCATATGTTGCGTAATCAGTCGGCGCTGGAAGTGAAGGAGCAGCATAAAGCCGCACTGTGGGGCTTTGTTCAACAGGCGTTGGCGACGTTTTGCGAGAATCCGGAGAACTTACATCAATCCGCTGTGCGTAAAGTGCTTGGCGATAACTTGTTGTTGGCGATGGGAGTGATGCTGGAAGAAGCGCAGCCAATGGTGACGGCGGAAAGCATCAGCCATCAGGGCTATCGACGATTGCTTTCCCGCGCCCGCGAATATGTGCTGGAGAATATGTCCGAACCGGTAACGGTGCTGGACTTGTGCAATCAACTGCACGTCAGTCGCCGCACCTTACAAAACGCATTTCACACTATTTTGGGCATTGGCCCGAACGCGTGGCTGAAACGCATTCGCCTGAACGCCGTGCGCCGCGAGCTGATAAGCCCGTGGTCGCAAAGTCTGACGGTAAAAGACGCCGCCATGCAGTGGGGATTCTGGCATCTTGGGCAATTTGCGACGGATTATCAGCAACTGTTTGCCGAGAAGCCATCACTGACGCTGCATCAGCGGATGCAGGAGTTAGGGTGATGAAATTACACCCAATCCCTGACCTGAATAAATTTACTCAACGCCGCTTCCGGGCTGCCTTCTTCCGGTTGATAATCGTACTCCCAGCGTACCAGTGGCGGCATTGACATCAGGATTGATTCGGTGCGCCCGCCGGTTTGTAAGCCAAACAGCGTACCGCGATCCCAGACCAGGTTGAATTCGACATAACGACCGCGACGGTAGAGCTGGAAATTGCGCTCGCGCTCGCCATATGCCATTGCTTTACGTCGCTCAACAATCGGCAAGTATGCGTCGGCGTAACCTTTGCCTACCGCCTGCATAAAGGCGAAACAGTAGTCGAAGTCTGGCGTGTTCAGGTCATCAAAGAACAGCCCGCCAATGCCGCGTTGTTCATTGCGATGTTTAAGGTAGAAGTATTCGTCGCACCACTTTTTGTAGCGTGGATAAACATCTTCGCCAAATGGCAGGCACAGGTCGCGGGCGGTGCGGTGCCAGTGAATGGCGTCTTCTTCAAAGCCATAGAAAGGGGTTAAGTCAAAACCACCGCCAAACCACCAGACGGGATCGACACCCGGTTTTTCGGCAATAAAAAAGCGCACATTGGCGTGGCTGGTGGGAACATACGGATTATGCGGATGCACTACCAGCGATACACCCATCGCCTCGAAACTGCGCCCGGCAAGTTCCGGGCGATGAGCAGTGGCAGAAGCGGGCATCGCGTCGCCGTGGACGTGAGAAAAGTTGACGCCCGCCTGTTCGAAAACACCACCATTACGCAACACCCGGCTACGCCCGCCGCCACCAGCTTCGCGCTGCCAGCTATCTTCGGCAAACTGTGTGCCATCTACGGCGCTCAGTTGCTGGCAAATTGTATCCTGAAGGTTGAGCAGGAACTGTTTAACCTGGTGTGCGTCGGGCTTCATAACTTACCGTTTTTTCGAGTGTGCTTTCTGGTTGTCAAACCAATGGAAATAACTGATCACGCCTTCGGCAATGGCAGAGGCGATTTTCTGACGAAACGCCGCCGTGCCTAACAGTCGCTCTTCTTCCGGGTTGGTGATAAATGAGGTTTCCACCAGCACCGAAGGAATCGACGGTGATTTCAACACCACAAACGCGGCTTGTTCGGTGTTGCGGCTGTGCAGCTTATGCACTGGTTTAATCTTCTTCAGAATATGCGAGCCAAGCGTCAGGCTGTTTTTAATGGTATCTGTTTGCACCAGATCAAACAGCACTTGCTGCAATAGATGATCCCTGTCAGTCGCTTTTTTCCCGGCGACTTCATCAGCGCGGTTTTCGCGTTCCGACAAATATTTTGCCATCGCACTACTCGCGCCACGGTTGGAGAGAGCAAAGACCGATGCCCCCGCGGCTTTCGGGTTGGTGAAGCCGTCGGCGTGAATTGACATAAACAGATCTGCGCCATGCTTATGGGCGATTTCAACGCGATCGTACAGTGGAATAAACGTATCGCCAGAACGCGTTAAACGCGCATCAATGCCATGATTGCGCAAAATAGAACGGACATTTTTGGCGATTGCCAGCACCACGTGTTTTTCTTTTGATCCGTTGCGACCAATCGCACCGGTATCAATCCCGCCGTGACCTGGATCGAGAACGACTACCCGTTTGCCTCCGGCTTTTTTGGCTTTCGGCTTACTGTGTCCGTTACTGGTTTTTAAAGGCTCTTCTTTGGCGATGGCTTGCGACATTCCTGACAACGTCAGGGCAGCCAATCCGGCTTTCAGCACCTGGCGGCGCGAAGTGAGTGTTTTTAGTGGTTTAAAAGTGCTCATACGGCCTGAGTTGTAATAATAAAGTTCCAGATGTTATATCGTATCGCGTAATCCGTTACGACGGTTTGCTGGTGAGAATTGTTTTACTTTTCATTTCAATAAATGACAACGCGTCATTATGCCACTTTTTCAACCGATTTTCGTCAGATATTGGCTAATTCGGTCGTTCACGCCATAATCACCCTTTTAACCCCCAAAAAGGTAACTCATACCATGGAGATACGCGTATTTCGCCAGGCAGATTTCGAAGAGGTCATCACCCTTTGGGAGCGTTGCGACTTGCTGCGTCCGTGGAACGATCCGGAAATGGACATCGAGCGCAAGATGAACCATGACGTCAGTTTGTTCCTGGTCGCGGAAGTTAACGGCGAAGTAGTGGGAACGGTGATGGGCGGTTATGACGGGCATCGCGGGTCTGCTTATTATCTTGGCGTGCATCCGGAGTTTCGCGGGCGTGGAATTGCCAATGCATTGCTTAATCGGCTGGAGAAAAAGCTTATTGCTCGCGGCTGTCCGAAAATTCAGATCAATGTACCGGAAGACAACGATATGGTACTCGGAATGTACGAACGCCTGGGATATGAACACGCCGATGTGCTGAGTCTGGGTAAGCGTTTGATTGAAGATGAAGAGTACTGAGTTTCATCCTGTCCATTATGATGTGCACGGACGCCTGCGTTTACCCTTCCTCTTCTGGTTTGTGCTATTGCTTCAGGCGCGAACCTGGGTGCTGTTTGTCATTGCCGGTGCGTCGCGCGAGCAGGGCACTGCGCTGCTGAATCTGTTTTATCCCGATCACGATAATTTCTGGCTGGGGTTGATACCGGGCATTCCGGCGGTGCTGGCATTCTTACTGAGTGGTCGGCGGGATACGTTTCCCCGTATCTGGCACGTGCTCTATTTTCTGTTGCTGTTGGCGCAGCTCGTTTTGCTTTGTTGGCAACCGTGGCTGTGGCTAAATGGTGAATCCGTCAGCGGTATCGGTCTGGCGCTGGTTATCGCGGATATTGTGGCGTTAATCTGGCTGTTGACCAATCGACGTTTACGCGCTTGTTTTGTGGAAGAAAAAGAATAACGGCACTTTTTTGCAAATTCGCACTCCAAGCAACGTTATTGAATAACCAAAGGAAGTGACATGAAATCGCTGCGTTTAATGTTATGCGCTATGCCGTTGATGCTGACCGGCTGTTCCACCATGTCGTCAGTTAACTGGTCTGCCGCTAATCCGTGGAACTGGTTTGGCTCGTCCACTAAAGTGAGCGAGCAAGGCGTTGGCAAATTAACGGCGTCCACGCCACTACAAGAACAAGTCATTGCCGATGCGCTTGATGGTGATTATCGGCTGCGCAGCGGAATGAAAACCGCGAACGGTAATGTGGTGCGCTTTTTTGAAGTGATGAAGGGCGACAGCGTGGCGATGGTTATCAACGGTGATCAAGGTACAATCAGCCGCATTGATGTCTCAGATAGTGATATTCCTGCTGACACGGGGGTTAAAATCGGTACACCGTTTAGTGACCTTTACAGCAAAGCATTTGGCAATTGCAAAAAAGCAGACGGTGATGATAATCGTGCCGTCGAATGTAAAGCCGAAGGCAGTCAACATATTAGCTACCAGTTTAGCGGTGAGTGGAGTGGTCCTGAAGGGTTAATGCCTTCTGACGATACCCTGAAAAACTGGAAAGTCAGTAAAATCATCTGGCGGCGTTAATTTGCGTCTGAACAAACCGTCGCCACAAAAAACACGTAAAATAGCGCTCAACAATGCCACGGATTGCGTGGCATTCTTATTTCAGGAGGAACAATGTCTCAGGTTCAGAGTGGCATTTTGCCAGAACATTGCCGCGCGGCGATTTGGATCGAAGCCAACGTAAAAGGGGAAGTTGATGCCCTGCGTGCGGCCAGTAAAAACTTTGCCGATAAACTGGCAACCTTTGAAGCAAAATACCCGGACGCGCATCTTGGCGCGGTTGTCGCCTTTGGCAACAACACCTGGCGTGCTCTGAGCGGCGGCGTGGGAGCCGAAGAGCTAAAAGATTTTCCGGGTTACGGAAAAGGTCTTGCGCCGACGACCCAGTTCGATGTGTTAATCCACATTCTTTCTCTGCGTCACGACGTAAACTTCTCCGTGGCCCAGGCGGCGATGGAAGCCTTTGGCGGCTGCATTGAGGTAAAAGAAGAGATCCACGGCTTCCGTTGGGTGGAAGAGCGTGACCTGAGCGGCTTTGTTGACGGCACGGAAAATCCAGTGGGTGAAGAGACGCGTCGCGAAGTGGCGGTCATCAAAGACGGTGTGGATGCAGGCGGTAGCTATGTGTTTGTGCAGCGCTGGGAACACAACCTGAAGCAACTCAACCGTATGAGCGTTCACGATCAGGAAATGATGATCGGCCGTACTAAAGAAGCCAACGAAGAGATCGATGGCGATGAGCGTCCGGAAACTTCTCACCTGACCCGTGTTGATCTGAAAGAAGATGGCAAAGGCCTGAAGATTGTTCGCCAGAGCCTGCCATATGGCACCGCCAGCGGCACGCACGGCCTGTACTTCTGCGCTTACTGTGCACGTTTGCATAACATTGAGCAGCAGTTGCTGAGTATGTTTGGCGATACCGATGGCAAACGTGACGCAATGTTACGTTTTACCAAACCAGTCACTGGCGGCTATTACTTTGCACCGTCGCTGGACAAACTGATGGCGCTGTAAGTTTTACTCACGCACTTGTAGCGTCTTGCCGGATGCGGCGTAAATGCTTAATCCGGCGTGTAAGATCGTTCAAACTTAATAAATTGCAGTCAACCTGTAGGCCCGATAAGCGTAGCGCATCGGGCTGTTTTGTCTCTAAGCTACTGCTTAGTCCAGATTGACGTTATGGCAGCCAAAGAGCGTGGTGTAAACAGCACGGCACAACTGAGCGGATCACTGCTCAGGTGTATGAATAGCCAGGAGATGTCTTCAAATTGTCATGGGTTATTCCCTGTCTAAAACCTGACGAATAAAGCCATTGTATTGATCCAGTTGTTTTTTCGCTTCTGCGGCATCGAGATTTTTCAGCACCATCACAATGGCCGTTTTGCAGTGACGGTCGCAGGCAATCAATGCCGCTTCCGCTTGTTCCTCGCTACATCCGGTCGCGTTTTTGACGATATTAATCTGGCGCACGTGCAATTTTTCGTTGGTGGCGACCACATCGACCATCAGGTTGCCAAACACTTTGCCTGACTTAATCATCAGCCCGGTGGAGAGCATGTTGAGCACCAGTTTCTGCGCCGTACCTGCTTTCATCCGCGAAGAACCGGTAACCACTTCAGCCCCGACGACTGGCGTAATAGCAAACTCTGCGGTGGTGGAAACCGCGCTTCCCGGATTACAGGAAATACCGACCGTACGGCAACCCAACTGGCGCGCGTATTCCAACCCGGCAATCACATATGGCGTGCGTCCACTGGCGGCAATACCAACCACCACATCCTGCGCCGTTAAAGTAATATTTTTCAGATCGTTGATGCCGCCTTCCCGGCTGTCTTCCGCGCCTTCCACCGCGTGCTGGATGGCATATTCGCCGCCAGCAATCAAACCAACGACCAGACCTGGTTTCACGCCGTAAGTGGGGGGGCACTCGCTGGCATCGAGAATACCCAGACGACCGGAAGTTCCCGCGCCGAGATAAATCAGACGACCGCCGCCGCTCACCTGGGTGTGGATAACATCAATCGCCGCTGCGATATCCGGTAGTACGCGCTCAACGGCGAGCGGTACGGTTTTATCTTCTTCGTTAATGATCCGACACATTTCCAGCGTCGATACGCGGTCAATTTCAGCAGAGGCATTGTTGGAGCCTTCAGTAATCATCTTTTCAAGTTGCATAGGCAATCACCTTAAATATTTGTCTTCAAATAATTTCATCTGGCGTGAATCATATCTCCCTGCCTGATTATGTACAGCAGTGAATTCGCGCAATGGCTGAGTTGTGGTTATGGGTGATTTTACTTAAGATTTCCCTGAATTTAGATCCACTCCTCAGCATTGATCTGTCATTCAGGTATGGTAGGGACAATAGGGCGTAATGCTCTGTATTCAAAAGGAGAAACTTGAAATGGGTAAACTCACGGGCAAGACAGCACTGATTACGGGCGCATCGCAAGGTATTGGCGAAGGTATTGCCAGAACCTTTGCGCGTCATGGCGCAAACCTAATCTTGCTGGATATCTCCCCTGAGATTGAAAAGCTGGCAGACGAGCTGTGTGGTCGCGGTCATCGCTGTACGGCGGTAATTGCCGATGTACGCGACCCGGCGTCGGTTACGGCAGCGATCAAGCGCGCGAAGGAAAAAGAAGGGCGCATTGATATTCTGGTGAATAACGCAGGTGTTTGCCGTCTGGGTAGTTTTCTGGAAATGAGCGATGACGATCGCGATTTCCATATTGATATCAATATCAAAGGCGTGTGGAACGTCACGAAGGCAGTTCTACCGGAGATGATTGCCCGCAAAGATGGTCGCATTGTGATGATGTCTTCGGTTACTGGCGATATGGTGGCCGATCCGGGCGAAACGGCGTATGCCTTGTCGAAAGCGGCGATTGTTGGCCTGACCAAATCGCTGGCAGTGGAGTATGCTCAGTCGGGGATTCGCGTTAACGCAATCTGCCCTGGTTACGTGCGCACGCCAATGGCGGAAAACATCGCTCGCCAGTCGAATCCGCAAGATCCGGAATCAGTACTGACTGAAATGGCGAAAGCAATTCCGCTGCGTCGCCTCGCTGATCCGCTGGAAGTAGGCGAGCTGGCAGCCTTTCTGGCGTCGGATGAGTCCAGCTATTTAACGGGTACACAGAATGTGATCGATGGCGGCAGCACACTGCCAGAGACGGTCAGCGTCGGCATCTGATTCACCTCTGTTTCCTCCCTGCATCAGTGGGGAGGATTTCGCCTTATTCTCTTTTTAACTTCCAAATCACCAAACGGTATATAAAACCGTTACTCCTTTCACGCCCGTTATAAATATGATGGCTATTAGAAAGTCATTAAATATATAAGGGTGCGCAATGGCCGTTAACTTACTGAAAAAGAACTCTCTCGCGCTGGTCGCTTCTCTGCTGCTGGCTGGCCACGTGCAGGCAACGGAACTGCTGAACAGTTCTTATGACGTCTCCCGCGAGCTGTTTGCTGCCCTGAATCCGCCGTTTGAGCAACAATGGGCAAAAGATAACGGCGGTGACAAACTGACGATAAAACAATCTCATACCGGGTCATCAAAACAGGCGCTGGCGATTTTGCAGGGCTTAAAAGCCGATGTTGTAACTTATAACCAGGTGACCGACGTGCAGATCCTGCACGACAAAGGCAAGCTGATCCCGGTGGACTGGCAGTCGCGCCTGCCGAATAACAGCTCGCCGTTCTACTCCACGATGGGTTTCCTGGTGCGTAAGGGCAACCCGAAGAATATCCACGACTGGAGCGATCTGGTGCGTTCCGACGTGAAGCTGATTTTCCCGAATCCGAAAACCTCCGGTAACGCGCGTTATACCTACTTAGCAGCGTGGGGCGCAGCCGATAAAGCGGACGGCGGCGATAAAGCCAAAACCGAACAGTTTATGACCCAGTTCCTGAAAAACGTTGAAGTCTTCGATACCGGCGGTCGTGGAGCGACCACAACCTTTGCCGAGCGTGGCCTGGGCGACGTGCTGATAAGTTTTGAGTCGGAAGTGAACAACATCCGCAAACAGTATGAAGCGCAGGGTTTTGAAGTGGTGATTCCGAAAACCAATATTCTGGCGGAATTCCCGGTGGCATGGGTGGATAAAAACGTGCAGGCCAACGGTACGGAAAAAGCCGCAAAAGCTTATCTGAACTGGCTCTACAGCCCGCAGGCGCAAACCATCATCACCGACTATTACTACCGCGTGAATAACCCGGAAGTCATGGACAAGCTGAAAGATAAATTCCCGCAGACCGAACTGTTCCGCGTGGAAGATAAGTTTGGCTCCTGGCCAGAAGTGATGAAAACCCACTTTACCAGCGGCGGTGAGTTAGACAAGCTGTTGGCTGCGGGGCGTAACTGATGTTTGCAGTTTCTTCAAGACGCGTGCTGCCGGGCTTTACCTTAAGCCTTGGCACCAGTCTGTTGTTTGTGTGCCTGATATTGTTACTGCCGCTTTCCGCGCTGGTGATGCAGCTTTCTGAGATGAGCTGGGCGCAGTACTGGGAGGTGATCACCAATCCGCAGGTGGTCGCGGCCTACAAAGTGACGCTGCTGTCAGCGTTTGTGGCATCGATTTTTAACGGCGTTTTCGGTCTGTTAATGGCGTGGATCTTAACCCGCTATCGCTTTCCGGGGCGCACGCTGCTTGATGCGCTGATGGATTTACCCTTCGCGCTACCGACAGCGGTCGCGGGTTTAACCCTGGCGTCGCTCTTTTCCGTGAACGGTTTTTACGGCGAATGGCTGGCGAAGTTTGATATCAAAGTGACCTATACCTGGCTGGGGATCGCGGTGGCGATGGCCTTTACCAGCATTCCGTTTGTGGTGCGAACCGTGCAGCCGGTACTGGAAGAATTAGGGCCGGAATACGAAGAAGCGGCAGAAACGCTCGGCGCAACACGTTTACAGAGTTTCCGCAAAGTGGTGCTGCCGGAGCTTTCTCCGGCGCTGGTGGCGGGCGTGGCGCTGTCGTTTACCCGTAGTCTTGGTGAGTTTGGCGCGGTGATATTTATCGCCGGGAACATCGCCTGGAAGACGGAAGTAACGTCGCTGATGATTTTTGTGCGTTTACAGGAATTTGATTACCCGGCGGCGAGCGCGATTGCTTCGGTGATCCTCGCAGCATCGCTGTTGCTGCTGTTTTCTATTAACACTCTGCAAAGTCGCTTCGGTCGGCGTGTGGTAGGTCATTAATGGCGGAAGTTACACAGTTGAAGCGTTATGACGCGCGCCCGATTAACTGGGGCAAATGGTTTTTGATTGGCACCGGGATGCTGGTGTCGGCGTTCATCCTGCTCGTGCCGATGATTTACATCTTTGTGCAGGCATTCAGCAAGGGGATCATGCCGGTATTACAGAACCTGGCAGACCCGGACATGCTGCACGCCATCTGGCTGACGGTGATGATTGCGCTGATTGCTGTGCCGGTGAACCTGGTGTTCGGCATCCTGTTGGCCTGGCTGGTGACGCGTTTTGATTTTCCGGGGCGTCAGTTGCTGCTGACGCTGCTGGATATTCCGTTTGCGGTGTCGCCGGTAGTCGCCGGTCTGGTGTATCTGCTGTTCTACGGCTCCAACGGCCCGCTGGGCGGCTGGCTTGACGAACATAATCTGCAAATTATGTTCTCCTGGCCGGGAATGGTGCTGGTGACTATCTTCGTGACGTGTCCGTTTGTGGTGCGTGAACTGGTGCCGGTGATGTTAAGTCAGGGCAGCCAGGAAGACGAAGCGGCGATTTTGCTTGGCGCGTCTGGCTGGCAGATGTTTCGCCGCGTTACGTTGCCGAACATCCGCTGGGCGCTGCTGTATGGTGTGGTGCTGACTAACGCCCGCGCGATTGGCGAGTTTGGTGCGGTATCGGTGGTTTCCGGCTCGATTCGCGGCGAAACCCTGTCGCTGCCATTACAGATTGAATTGCTGGAGCAGGACTACAATACCGTCGGCTCCTTTACCGCCGCCGCGCTGTTGACGCTGATGGCGATTATCACCCTGTTTTTAAAGAGTATGTTGCAGTGGCGTCTGGAGAATCAGGAAAAACGCGCGCAGCAGGAGGTACATCATGAGCATTGAGATTGCCAGGATTAAGAAGTCATTTGGTCGCACCCAGGTGTTGAACGATATCTCACTGGATATTCCTTCTGGTCAGATGGTCGCGTTACTGGGGCCGTCCGGCTCCGGGAAAACCACGCTGCTGAGGATTATCGCCGGGCTGGAGCATCAAACCAGCGGGCATATTCGCTTCCACGGCACCGACGTCAGCCGCCTGCACGCGCGCGATCGTAAAGTGGGATTTGTGTTCCAGCATTACGCGCTGTTCCGCCATATGACGGTGTTCGACAACATCGCCTTTGGCCTGACGGTGCTGCCGCGTCGAGAGCGCCCAAATGCGGCGGCGATCAAAGCGAAAGTCACCCAGTTACTGGAGATGGTGCAGCTTGCTCATCTGGCAGATCGTTATCCGGCGCAGCTTTCTGGTGGTCAGAAACAGCGTGTGGCGCTGGCGCGTGCGCTTGCCGTGGAACCGCAAATTCTGTTGCTTGATGAACCGTTTGGCGCGCTGGATGCGCAGGTGCGTAAAGAACTGCGTCGCTGGCTGCGTCAGCTTCACGAAGAGTTGAAATTTACCAGTGTGTTCGTCACTCACGATCAGGAAGAGGCGACTGAAGTTGCCGATCGTGTGGTCGTGATGAGCCAGGGCAATATCGAACAGGCGGATGCGCCGGATCAGGTCTGGCGTGAACCGGCGACCCGCTTTGTGCTCGAATTTATGGGCGAAGTGAACCGCTTACAGGGAATTATTCGCGGCGGGCAGTTCCACGTTGGCGCGCATCGCTGGCCGCTGGGGTATACGCCTGCATATCAGGGGCCGGTGGATCTCTTCCTGCGTCCGTGGGAAGTGGATATCAGTCGCCGCACCAGCCTCGATTCGCCGCTGCCGGTACAGGTACTGGAAGCCAGTCCGAAAGGACACTACACCCAATTAGTCGTACAACCGCTGGGGTGGTACAACGAACCGCTGACAGTTGTGATGCATGGCGATGACGCCCCGCAACGCGGTGAGCGTTTATTCGTTGGCCTGCAACATGCGCGCTTGTATAACGGCGATCAGCGTATTGAAACCCGCGATGAGGAGCTTGCTCTCGCACAAAGCGCCTGATAGGTTGAGTAAATGTTAAACGCCCGGAGGCGCATCCCGCGATCCGGGCTTTTTAATGGCAAGGTTTGTAACCTGTAGGCCTGATAAGACGCGCAAGCGTCGCATCAGGCAACACCACGTATGGACAGAGATCGTGAGTACATTAGAACAAACAATTGGCAATACGCCTCTGGTGAAGTTGCAGCGAATGGGGCCGGATAACGGCAGTGAAGTGTGGTTAAAACTGGAAGGGAATAACCCTGCGGGTTCGGTGAAAGACCGCGCGGCATTATCAATGATTGTCGAGGCGGAAAAGCGTGGGGAAATTAAACCCGGTGATGTGTTAATCGAAGCCACCAGTGGTAACACAGGCATTGCGCTGGCAATGATCGCCGCGCTAAAAGGCTATCGCATGAAATTGCTGATGCCCGACAACATGAGCCAGGAACGTCGCGCGGCGATGCGTGCCTACGGTGCGGAACTGATTCTTGTCACTAAAGAGCAGGGCATGGAAGGCGCACGCGATCTGGCGCTGGAGATGGCGAATCGTGGTGAAGGCAAGCTGCTCGACCAGTTCAATAACCCCGATAATCCTTATGCGCATTACACCACCACCGGGCCGGAAATCTGGCAGCAAACCGGCGGTCGCATTACGCATTTTGTCTCCAGCATGGGGACGACTGGCACCATCACCGGCGTGTCACGGTTTATGCGCGAACAATCCAAACCGGTAACGATTGTTGGCCTGCAGCCGGAAGAGGGTAGCAGCATTCCGGGGATTCGCCGCTGGCCAGCGGAATATCTGCCGGGCATCTTTAACGCTTCTCTGGTGGACGAGGTACTGGATATTCACCAGCGCGACGCGGAAAACACCATGCGCGAACTGGCGGTGCGGGAAGGGATTTTCTGCGGCGTCAGCTCCGGCGGCGCGGTTGCCGGTGCGATACGCGTGGCAAAAGCCAACCCTGGCGCAGTGGTGGTAGCGATCATCTGCGATCGTGGCGATCGCTACCTTTCCACCGGGGTGTTTGGCGAAGAACACTTTAGCCAGGGGGCGGGGATTTAAGGATTAATAGCATTGGAGGCTGATGACAAACGCAAAACAGCCTGATGCGCTACGTTTATCAGGCCTACAAGGTTCCTGTAATATATTGCATTAGCAATATTTTGTAGGCCGGATAAGGCGTTTACGCCGCATCCGGCTAAACAAAGTGCACTTTGTCAATAATCTGATTTGTCGGCAGTTGTTGCTGCCGACAAATGCCATAGTTGACAGCTAAACTATCCCCTTCGTAATCTATCCACCAAAATTTACTCGATTTTTCATCGTTATAAATAAAGCATTTTTTCATGTTACCTCCTGTAAATGCCTTGCCAAAGCGGATTAATTCCCTTCCTCAGGCACTGTTTTATCCGTCTGCGCAATCAGCGCATGTAAAAAAGGTTGCGCATTTTCATCGCTCTTACCGGGCATCTTCACGATGTAAGGCTTACCGGTAATCGATGATGACGAAGCCACCTTATCAATGAATTGCTCGGCAGTATCAATGCGGTTACGGGTATTACCCAGCTTCAAGCGCAGATGAGAAACTGCTTCATCACAAGTATGTTGATCGCCATTGCGTATGAATATCAAATCCTTATGCTGCGCTAATCCCTCCAGCATGGCGTTAATTCTGACTTCTTCGTGGGCAGTTAACTTCGCGTAAGCGGGGAGTGCCATCAGCAGTGTGATGACCAGACAAATGATTTTCTTCACTGAATTGCCTTATCCTTGTGTTGTATTAGCCGATTTGACTGCCAAAATCAGGTAAAGTTTCGGTTGGGGTACGATGAGGATCATCGGCAAGGAGAAATTATTAAATGAGTAGTTTGTTGTTGTTTAACGATAAGAGCAGGGCGTTGCAGGCGGATATCGTCGCCGTGCAGTCGCAGGTGGTGTATGGCAGCGTAGGCAACAGCATTGCCGTGCCTGCCATTAAACAGAACGGCCTGAATGTCTTTGCCGTACCGACCGTGTTGCTGAGTAATACGCCGCATTATGACACGTTCTACGGTGGTGCGATTCCGGACGAGTGGTTTAGCGGTTATTTGCGCGCACTGAAAGAGCGTGATGCGCTGCGTAAGTTACGTGCGGTGACTACGGGCTATATGGGGACAGCGTCACAAATTAGAATCCTTGCCGAATGGCTGACAGTCTTACGCGAAGAGCATCCTGACTTGCTGATTATGGTCGATCCGGTGATTGGCGATATTGATAGTGGTATTTACGTCAAACCTGACCTTCCCGATGCGTATCGGCAATATTTACTGCCACTGGCGCAGGGGATTACGCCAAATATCTTTGAGCTGGAAATCCTGACCGGTAAAAACTGCCGCGATCTCGACAGCGCCATTGCCGCAGCAAAAAGTTTGCTTTCAGAGACATTAAAATGGGTGGTTATTACCAGCGCTTCCGGCAATGAAGACAATCAGGATATGCAGGTGGTGGTGGTCAGTGCCGATAGCGTGAATGTCATTTCCCACTCTCGGGTAAAAACGGATCTTAAAGGTACTGGCGATCTGTTTTGCGCTCAACTTATCAGTGGATTACTGAAAGGGAAGGCGTTAACCGACGCAGTGCACAGCGCAGGTTTACGCGTGCTGGAGGTGATGTGTTATACCCAGCAGCATGAAAGCGATGAATTGATTTTGCCGCCGCTGGCGGAAGCATAAAAAAATGGCGCCCACGGGCGTAATGCCAGTCAGTTAAGCAACTGACTGGCTCTTTTTCGGGGCTGTGGGGTATTTCCAGGGCCTCTCCTTTACCACTCTCGGGAAGGCCCTTTCCCTTCTTGTCGGTAATTTCACAAGTTGTCCCAT